>JBEIVB010000069.1:0-13860 GCA_040374085.1 Flavobacteriales bacterium
CGTTCCGCTGGTCGTTCCGTCGGTTTTGTAGATCTCGGTTCCGTTGAATCCGTTGTTGGCTGCAAAGAACGCAAGGCTTCCGGCTACGGTCAATCCATACGGGTTTGAGCTGTTGTTGCCGGTTCTAATATCCCGGACCAGCGATTGGGCAGAGGAAGTTAAACAGCCTAAGCACAAAACCGCGAGGGCAAATAAAGAGGTGGAGTATTTTTTCAACATTTCGATTTTTTCTGTCTATGAAGGACGAGTTTTTTTGGATTCGGTTTAACCCGGTTGATAATTCTTTGAAAAAACAAATTTGCTTTCTGCAAAATCGGGAACCTTTTCGCGTTACGTTTACCAAAACTTCCGACTATGGCAAAGAGAACGAAGAAAATTTTTGTGTTGGATACCAGCGTGTTGCTGTTCGATCACAACGCCATCAGCAGCTTTCAGGAGCACGATGTGGCCATTCCGATAACCGTATTGGAGGAGGTAGACCGCTTTAAGAAA
Organism: Flavobacteriales bacterium; assembly: GCA_040374085.1. Classification (GTDB taxonomy): domain Bacteria; phylum Bacteroidota; class Bacteroidia; order UBA4408; family UBA4408; genus JBEIVB01. The sequence continues at coordinate 493 of JBEIVB010000069.1, forward strand.
GGGAACGACGTAATCAATTTCGAAGCAAGGGAGTTTATTCGCCAGCTCGATGAGATAGCCCAATCTGCCATGCTGCACGATTGGATTCCCCTTCCGGGCACCCGCGGAAAGTTGAAAATCTTGATGCAGGAGCACTCGGAACCCGATGCCAACAAGGTCTTTGGAGAAACCAAGGCCGACCATAAAATCATCAACGCCGCCATCTGCCTCAGCCAGGAAAGGCCCGATTGCCGGGTAGTGTTGGTTACCAAGGATATTAACCTTAGGCTAAAGGCCAAGAGTCTCAACGTTCAAGCCGAAGATTTCCTCACCGGAAAAGTAAAGAACATCGAGGATCTCTACAGGGGCATGACCGAGGTAGAAGGCGTAAGTCAACGCGCCATAGACAAAATATATGCGCAAGGTTTTGGATTGGCCAAAGATTTAAAGGTAAAGACACCCATAGCCAACCACTACTATTTGTTGCGCAACGGAGAGCAAAGCCTTATGGCTTGGTACAATGCAGATGCCAAGCGCTTAGAGCGCATTCAAAAAGAGCCCGTTTATGGCATAAAGCCCCGCAATGTAGAGCAGGCGTTTGCCATACACGCAGTAATGAACCCTCAGGTAAAACTGGTTTCCATTCAAGGCATTGCAGGCACAGGCAAAACCCTGGTGGCCCTTGCAGCCGCCATGGCCCAGAAACAAAACTTCCATCAGATCTACTTAGCAAGGCCAATTGTACCGCTCAGCAACAAAGACATAGGCTTTCTTCCCGGCGACATCAAGGCCAAGATCAATCCGTATATGGAACCCTTGTGGGACAACCTTAAGCTAATTCAAAATCAGTTCAAGGAAACCGACCGCGAGTACTTGAAAATAAAGGAGATGGTTGAGCGGGAGAAAATTCACATTACACCTTTGGCATACATTCGCGGGCGCAGCCTCAGCAACATCATTTTCATTATTGACGAGGCTCAGAACTTAACGCCTCACGAGATAAAAACGGTAATTACCCGGGCCGGAGAAAACACCAAAATCATCTTCACCGGCGACATCTTCCAGATAGATACGCCCTATCTCGATACCCATTCGAATGGTTTGAGCTATTTGATTGATAAGATGAAAAACCACCCGCTGTATGCGCACGTAACCCTTGAAAAAGGAGAACGCAGCGAACTGGCAAATGCGGCCAGTCATTTGTTGTAAAATTCCAGCTTTAGGACTTCAAAAGTTCTTCGATTAAACTCTCCGATTCGGCCCAAAGAGCATCTTGCAAGGCGGTGTCGTAAGAGGCGGGGATGGAATTTAGTGGGGCCTTATCTTTTAAGTAAGCGCCGTTAAACCGAACCGCATCCAGGGAGGTGGCCAGCCAAATGGCGGTTTCAGCGCCTTTTTTGGGACTGCGCGCAAAAAGCGGTACAAACAGCCGCGCGAAAATCCGGGTAAACCCCTTTGCCCGATTCCAAAACGGCGTGTTTACCATGCCCGGATGCAAACAGTTGATGCGCACTGCTGAGGCAGAAAACCGCCGGTGAAGGGCATAGGTAAACATAATGTTCATCAGCTTGCTGTTGGCATACGCAGCAACGCTTCCGGAGGGCTTGCGGCGCAAATCGCCCGGAGCGTACTTTCCCATCTGCTGAATGCCGGAGGCAAACACCACAATTTTTCCTTGGGCCGATTTCGCAAGGTTGGCAAACAACACATTTATGAAATGAAACACCCCCAGATGGTTGCCCAACATGGTGCGTTCCAACCCGTGCTCATCGTATTCCAAAGGATCGCTCCAACCTCCGGCCGCAGCTACCAAAACATCGATAGACGGAAAGGCCACCGCCAATCGACGCGCCTCGGCATCTACCCTTACCAAATCAGAAAAATCACCCCAGGCCTCGTGGAGTACCGCGCTCGGATGCCGCATGCGCAATCGTTGCGACGCCTCCTGGGCCTTTACCTCGGTACGGCACCAAATAATCAGGTCAAAGCCTTTACCCAGTAAAGCATCTGCCACTTCCCAACCCATGCCGGAGTTGGCTCCTGTTACCAGCGCCAAGGGCGCATTTCGGGTGTCCATAACGACAAGGTTTTATTGAGTTTGAAACGTCTTTCGAAAAAAAAGCCCGGTGTAGAACCGGGCTCTTTTATTATTCTTCTTTTGTTTTTTTCTTCTTGGCTTTTTGGGTGCTTACCACAACCTCGGTCTTTTCTGGGTTTAGACTCACCTCCACCACATCGCCTTCCGATAGCTTGCTTTTAATAATTTCCTCCGCCATCGGATCTTCGAGATACTTCTGAATGGCGCGCTTCAATGGACGAGCGCCAAAGCTGGGGTCGAAGCCACGCTCGGCAATAAAATCCTTGGCTTCATCGGTAAGCTTGATTTTGAACCCAAGGTTCTCCACACGCTTAAACAGGTTGGCCAGTTCAATGTCGATGATTCTGTGGATGTCTTCCTTGGTCAATGGGTTGAACATGATGACATCGTCGATGCGGTTCAAAAACTCAGGTGCAAAAGCCTTCTTTAAGGCGTTCTCCACCACACTGCGGGCATTGGCATCAGAAGATGCTGCCTTGGCACTGGTGGTAAAGCCCACACCCTGACCAAAATCTTTCAACTGGCGAGAGCCTATGTTGGAAGTCATGATGATTATGGTGTTTTTAAAATCAACCTTACGGCCTAAGCTGTCGGTGAGCTGACCATCGTCGAGCAACTGAAGCAAGAGGTTAAACACATCGGGGTGCGCCTTCTCAATCTCATCCAACAACACCACCGAATAGGGCTTGCGCCGCACTTTCTCGGTCAATTGCCCGCCTTCTTCGTATCCTACATATCCGGGAGGCGCACCAATTAAGCGGCTTACGGCAAATTTTTCCATGTACTCGCTCATGTCGATGCGGATGAGGGCATCTTCGTTGTCGAAGAGGTAGCGGCTTAATACTTTGGCCAATTGGGTTTTGCCCACACCGGTTGGACCCAAGAAAATAAAGGATCCAATAGGCTTATTGGGATCTTTCAATCCTGCACGATTCCGTTGAATGGCCTTCACGATTTTTTTGATGGCCTCGTTCTGACCAATCACTTTGTCGTGCAACTCCTCATTCATTTTCAAGAGTTTCTCCCCCTCGTTGGTGGCAATGCGTTGCACAGGCACGCCGGTCATCATGGCCACCACTTCGGCCACATGATCTTCGTTTACCACCTCGCGGTTGTTGCGCGTTTCCTCTTCCCAAGCTTTTTTGGCAGCCTCCAGTTGCTCTTGCAACTGGCGTTCAACATCACGCAGTCGGGCGGCTTCTTCGTATTTCTGAGAGCGCACTACCTTGGTTTTTTCCTGCTTCACCTCCTCCATCTTTTTCTCAATCTCGGTGATGCTTTCCGGAACTTTAATGTTGGTGATGTGCACACGTGCACCTACTTCATCCAAAGCATCAATGGCTTTGTCCGGCAGATGGCGGTCGCTTACGTAGCGCTGGGTAAGGGTAACACAGGCTTTCAGAGCCTCATCTGTATACGTTACGTTGTGGTGATCCTCGTACTTGGGTTTTATGTTGTTGAGAATCTGAATGGTTTCCTCTTCCGAAGCAGGCTCAACCAATACTTTTTGAAACCTACGCTCCAAGGCACCATCCTTCTCGATGTACTGGCGGTATTCATCCAATGTTGTAGCACCTATGCACTGAATCTCTCCACGCGCCAAGGCAGGCTTAAACATGTTGGAGGCATCCAAAGAACCACTGGCGCCACCGGCACCAATAATGGTGTGGATCTCATCGATGAACAAAATCACATCCGGCGATTTTTCCAGCTCGTTCATGACCGCTTTCATGCGCTCTTCAAACTGACCGCGGTACTTGGTGCCCGCAACCAATGAGGCCAAATCGAGGGTTACCACGCGCTTATTAAACAACACCCGCGATACCTTCTTTTGTACAATGCGCAGGGCCAATCCTTCGGCAATGGCCGATTTACCTACCCCAGGTTCACCTATAAGAATTGGGTTGTTTTTCTTGCGGCGTGAAAGGATTTGAGAAACACGCTCAATCTCTTTCTCACGGCCCACAATCGGATCCAGCTTGTCTTCCTCAGCCATCTTGGTTAAGTCGCGGCCAAAGTTGTCCAACACCGGAGTTTTCGATTTCGGATCTATGGGCTTCTTGGCTGACCCAAAGGTGCCAGCATCGTCGTCCGAATCGTCATCGGGTGGGTTGCCCGGATTTTCTGCCTTAATGTCAGGATTTTGGTTTGCCATGAGCAAGCCCAGCTCCCGCTTGGCAATGTCGTAGGTGATGTTGTAGCGCTCCAAAATTGTGGCGGCAACGTTGTCTTCTACCTTTAAAATAGACAACAGAAGGTGTTCGGTTTCTATAAGCTCAGTATTGTAAGCCCGGGCTTCTAAGTAGGTAAATTTCAAAGCCCTTTCTGCTTGTTTGATCAAGGGAATGTTGCCCAGGTTGTTCACGGGTTTGCTGAGGTTGGTTTTCAACACCGACTCAATGTTCCGGCGCAGCTCGTAAAGGTCAACACCAAGACTGGTGAGGACTTGTACCGCCATGCCTTCGCCTTCTCGAATGATGCCCAGCAACAAATGTTCGGTGCCTATGTAGTCGTGCCCAAGTCGAAGGGCTTCCTCCCGGCTGAAGGAGATCACGTCTTTAACGCGTTGAGAGAATTTCGCTTCCATGTGAGTGAGTTCGTTTTGCGCTTGATTCAATTTTGATGCCAGACCCAAATTCTGCCAAAAGATGGACACGGACTTATCCTATAGATTGGCAATTCTCAAATGTAAGTCTATTGAAGATAGACAAGGGTAGGAGAGGGGTATTTTTTGCACCTTTTCATGTTAATAAACGTTCGAAAACTTAGGTTTCGTTAACCCATTTTTTTGCTCTACTTTCGTGCTCCTTTCCTCAACCTCTGTTGGGGAATTCTACTTGTTTTAATCTACGTTTACATGGCTGAGGGAGAAAAGATTATTCCCATTAACATTGAGGAAGAAATGAAAACCGCCTACATCGATTATTCGATGTCGGTGATTGTTTCGCGCGCGTTGCCCGATGTGCGCGATGGATTGAAGCCGGTTCATCGGCGCATCCTGTTTGGCATGCAGGAGTTGGGTGTGTTCAGCAACCGCCCGCACAAGAAGTCTGCCCGCGTGGTAGGTGAGGTGCTGGGTAAGTACCACCCACACGGCGACAGTTCGGTGTACGATGCCATGGTGCGCATGGCCCAAGATTGGAGCATGCGCTATCCATTGGTGGATGGCCAAGGTAACTTTGGCTCCATCGATGGCGACAGCCCGGCCGCTATGCGTTACACCGAGGTAAGGCTAAAGAAGATTGCGGAGGAGATGTTGAGCGACATCGACAAAGAAACCGTTGACTTCCGTTTGAACTTCGACGACTCTCTGGAAGAGCCCACCGTTCTTCCGAGTAAGCTGCCCAACCTTTTGCTCAACGGAGCTGCGGGCATTGCCGTGGGAATGGCCACCAACATGCCTCCCCACAACCTCACCGAAACCGTAAACGCCGTTTGTGCCTACATCGACAATCCGGCAATTGAAATACCGGGCCTCATGGAGCACATCAAGGCTCCGGATTTCCCAACGGGGGGCATCATCTATGGATACGAGGGGGTGCGTCAGGCGTTTGAAACCGGGCGAGGCCGCATCGTGGTGCGGGCCAAAACAACCGTAGAGGTAAAACCCGACGGGCGTGAGCGCATCATCGTGCACGAAATCCCATACCAGATCAACAAAGCCGAAATGATTAAGAAAACGGCCGATTTGGTAAACGAGAAAAAGATCGAAGGCATCAGCAACATCCTCGACGAGTCGGATCGGGATGGTATGCGCATTGTTTACGAAATCAAGCGCGACGCCATTACCAACGTGGTGCTGAACAAACTTTTTAAATACACCGAGCTTCAAACATCGTTTTCCGTTAACAACATTGCTCTTGTTAAAGGAAGGCCGGAGATGCTCAACCTCAAAAACCTCATTCAGCATTTTGTTGAGCACAGGCACGAGGTGGTGGTGCGCCGCACGCGCTACGAGTTGGCCCAGGCAGAAAAGCGGGCGCACATCTTGGAAGGCTACCTAATTGCCCTCGATAACCTCGATGCCATAATCAAACTCATCCGCGAGGCAGAAACGCCAGATTTGGCGCGGGAAGAGTTGATGAGCGGATACGGACTCACCGAAATTCAGGCCAAGGCGATTTTGGAAATGCGTTTGAGGGCCCTAACCGGACTCGAGCGCGGAAAAATTCGCGAGGAATATGAAGCGCTGCAAATTCAGATTACGTATCTCAACAGCGTGTTGGGTGACGAAGGCCTGCGCATGAGCATCATCAAAAAAGAACTGGAAGAAATCAAAGAAAAATACGGCGACGAGCGGAAAACCGAAATCGTGTATGCCGGAGAAGATTTCCGCATAGAAGACATGATTGCCGACGAAGAAGTGGTCATTTCCATTTCGCATTTGGGCTACATAAAGCGTACGTCTTTGTCGGAATTCAAGGTTCAGAACCGGGGTGGAAAAGGCTCCAAAGGCTCATCTACACGCGAAGAGGATTTTATTGAGCACATCTTCGTGGCCAGCACCCACAACTACCTCTTGTTCTTTACCGAGCAAGGCAAGTGCTACTGGTTGCGTGCCTTTGAAATTCCCGAGGGAACCCGCACAAGCAAAGGCAGAGCCATTCAAAACCTCATCAACCTGGTGCCGGGCGACAAAGTAAAAGCCTACATCAACGTGAAGAACCTGCAGGATGAAGAGTACATCAACAACAACTTCATCATCATGTGCACCACGCAGGGCACCATTAAAAAAACCTCGTTGGAGGCCTACAGCCGTCCGCGGCAAAACGGCATCAACGCCATCACCGTGCGCGAAGGCGATACCTTATTAGAAGCCCGTTTAACCAACGGCAAGAACGAAGTATTGCTGGCCTCACGCCAAGGCAAGCTGGTGCGGTTCAACGAAGAAACCGTGCGTCCTATGGGCCGGAACGCATCCGGGGTGCGCGGCATCCGCTTGGCAGAAAGCAACGATGAGGTAATTGGCATGCTCACCATTGCCGATATGAACACCAACATCATGGTGATTTCCGAAAAAGGCTTCGGCAAACGTTCCGAAATCGATGAGTATCGGGTTACCAACCGCGGGGCTAAAGGCGTAAAAACCATCAACATCACCGATCGTACCGGAATTCTGGTGGCCATAAAAGACGTTACCGACGAGCACGACGTAATGATCATGACCCGCAGCGGACTCACCATACGTTTGGCGGCACGCGATTTGCGTGTGATTGGGCGCGTTTCTCAAGGGGTGAAGCTCATCGACCTAAGAGGCGAAGACGAAATAGCCGCAGTAACGCGAGTGGATCATGAAGATGAAGTGGAGGAAACGGAAAGCATCGAAGGACAAGCGCCCACCGAACCTTCAACCGACGAAACAACCGAAGCAACCGAATAAAGACGAAAATCTCCTTTCCATTATGAAAAAGCAATTGTTATTTGCCGTGCTTGTGCTGGGTGGTTTCTCCCAAACCATGGCTCAAAACAAAAACGTAGTCAGCGCCATCAACTACCTTCAGTATTACATGAAGGACAAAAACCCCGATGACCTCTTGGAAGCCAAGAAATACATCGATGAGGCCGCTGCCAACGAGGAAACCAAAGAGCGGGCTAAAACCTGGATCAACCGAGCCAAAATTTATTATGCCATTTTGGAATCTCAGGATCCCAAGGTAAAGGAGCAGGCCGGAAACAGCCTCGACGAGGTCTATAAATCCTACAAGCGCACCGCCGAATTGGATGCCAAAGGCACCTATCCCGAAGCCAAAGACGGATTGCGCATGGTTGTGGCACGCTACACAAACAAAGGCATTGATGCCTTCAACCGTAAGGCCTATTCCGAAGCACTAACCGGATTTGAGGCAGCCATCTTAATTGGCAAGGAATCGCTCAACAACCTCGACACCAACCTCATTTTCAATGCCGGACTGGCTGCTGAGAAAGCAGAGAATCTGGGTAAAGCAAAACAATACTACCGTCAGCTCATTGACCTAAAAGGCAAGATCGACAAGGATCCGGCGAAACCGTATTTGTTTTTGATTGCGGTTTGCCGCAACATGAAAGATGAAGCCGGCATGTTGGCCACCATTCAAGAGGGGAGGAAGGCCTATCCGGATTTTAACCCTTTGATCATTGAAGAACTCAACTATTACCTCACCTCCGGTAAAATGGAAGAGGCCATTGCCAACATCAATTTGGCAATTCAGAAAGAGCCCAACAACCAAATGTTGTATTACAACCTAGGTGTAATCTACGACAACATTTCATTGAAATCCAAAAACGAGAAAGAGTTTGCCGGTTACTTTCAAAAAGCCAACGAGGCATACGACAAAGCCTTAGGCATCAAGCCCGATTATTTCGATGCCTTGTACAACAAAGGAGCGCTTTACTTCAACCGTGCGGTAAAGATGAACGAAGCGGCCAATGCCATTACCGACAATGCCAAGTTCAAAGTAGAAAGCGAGAAAGCCGACAAGGCCTTCCGCGAGGCGCTTCCCATTCTGGAAAAAGCAGCTGAAGTGGGTACAGAAGACAAAAGCACCATGCGTGGACTTTACGAAAACCTGAAGCAGATTTACCTCATGACCGAGCAACCCGATAAGGTAAAGGCCATGACGGAGAAGCTCAAGACCTTTTAATCGCAAAAGCCCGGGAGATTCTTTCCGGGCTTTTTTTACCTATTGTTACTTAACATAATATTAATTATGAAACAGAATAAGTGAAATAGAAAGCCCCATTTTGCGGGGCTTTCTAAATGAACTAGAAATTCGGCTTCAGCAAATATTTGCTGTAGAATGCCTCAATTTCTTTTACAGCATCCTCAGCGGTATCCACAATCTTCACCAAATCCAAATCCTCAACGTGAATGTTTTGCTCCTTGGCCAGCATCACATCCTTGACCCATTGCCATAAACCTTCCCAATACGAACGTCCCACCAAAATGAGCGGAAAACGGGCAATCTTTTTCGTTTGAATCAAGGTGACTGCCTCAAACAATTCATCCAGGGTTCCGAAACCACCGGGCAGCACTATAAAGCCCTGTGCATACTTCATAAACATAACTTTCCGCACGAAGAAGTAATCGAAATTAATAAGCTTGTCGGAATCGATGTAGGCGTTGTTGAATTGCTCAAAAGGCAGCTCAATGTTCAACCCTACCGATTTTCCACCGCCTCGGCGGGCACCTTTGTTGCCGGCTTCCATTATGCCCGGGCCGCCACCGGTAATTACGCCGTATCCGAGTTGGGTAAGCCGATACGCAATATCCTCGGCCAGCTCGTAATATGCGTGATTGGATTTGGTGCGAGCCGAACCGAAAATGCTCACGCAAGGGCCAATCTTGGCCAACTTCTCAAATGCTTCTACAAACTCGGCCATGATCTTAAAGATCTGCCATGAATTCTGGACTCTTATTTCATTCCAGTCTTTGTTCTCAAATGCTCTTCGGATTTTGTCTTCTTCCTGCAAATTCATATTGAACGGTTTTGGTTTTGGATAAATAAACGAGAAAAGGCCACAGACTGTTGTCTGGCCGGAAAATGTTTTTGAACGGGAGATTGTTTACAGTGCTAATCGTGCACGTTGGCAATGCGCACCAAACGGGGCAAGGAAAGAATGCGAATGCTGCGCCCATCCAATTCTACGATCCCATCCTGTTTCAACTCGCTGAGCAAGCGAATGGTGGTTTCGGTGGCGGTTCCCACAATGTTGGCAATCTCCTCGCGGGTCAACTTAACCTGCAGGGTAATGCCATCTGATTCAAAACCATACGTTTCTTTTATAAAAAGCAACGACTCCGCAAGCCGCTCCCGAACCGGCTTTTGAGCCATCTCGGTCATGCGGTGCTCGGCATGCTTTAAATCGGAGGACAACAACTTCATAATCTGCAGAGACAAATTGGTGTCGAGCGAAATGAGTTGAAGGAAAACATCTTTAGGAACGAAACATACAGAGGCATCCTCAATAGCGGTTGCCGAGGCGGCATAGCGCTCGCCCGTGAGCAAGGCTCTGTAACCCAAAATATCTCCGGGTTTGGCTAAGCGCATAATCTGATCCCGTCCCAAATCTCCCCTGTGGTGCACTTTAATCTTACCGGCATTCACACAAAACAAACCATTGGCAAAGACATTCTCAAGAAAAATGGTTTGTCCCTTTTTATAAGAACTGCATGATTTCTGATTATTCAATTGGCTTACCAGCTCCGGTTCGAGGTCGCAAAAAACAGAACGATACCGCGACTCACAATGCTGGCACTCAAGCTTTAACTCTCGTGCTTTCATAGCTTACCCCTTTTATTGAAACGAAAATAAGGAATAGTTTCCGTTATCGGTTGAATATTTTATTAACCCATTGGAATGTGGGCGCGCAGGATCTCTCGCTTTCCGGGCGGTCCGGGACGCTTTTCTACCCGCCAACCTGCGGCTTTTAGGTTTCGCTGCACCTGGCCCTGACTGCAATAGGTAACCAAAACCCCTCCCGGGCGCATCCACCCTGCCAAACGAGCAAATTGCGCCTCCGTCCACAGCTCCGGCTGCACCTGCGGAGAAAAGGCATCAAAGTAAACCAAATGAAAGCCCTCTCCTTTCCATTCAAAATCCTGCAGCCTACCATGCCACTTCAACAATTGGTGCCCCTCTCCTACCTCCGCCCATACATTCCAATCGACGGTTTGAATGGTGGCCCACAACAATTTTGCATCTGAACCGGTTTCCAAATCCGCCATTGGACTTTCCTCCCAGGAACAGGGTGCAAGGGGATGTGCCTCTATACTAATGTATTTCATGCAGTTATTCCTCGCTTCGCGATGTTGAAAGCTTAAAAACGCGTTTAGCCCCGTTCCAAATCCCATTTCCAAAACCAGTAAAGGCTCACCAGCCTGCAGGCCAGGCAGTATATGCTCTAAGCCATTCTGCAAAAAAACCACCCTCGATTCTGTAGCGGCTCCATGCACAGAATGATATGCCTGTTCAAATTGCGCACTCCACAAGGTATAGCTCCCATCGCCTGTTTTTCTGCGACCGGAACCCTTATGCTGGTTCATAAACAAGAAGAAAACGGTTTAGCGGGCTCGGCGAATAAACGCATCTACCGCTTTTAGGTAAGGCTGAAAGCCCCAAGTGGTTTGCACGGTGCTGTGCCCTGCCCCATTGATTTCGTGGCCCTCTTTGAACCTACCCCTATGGCGGTTGTACACCATTCGGCCATTGGTTTCAATATCCAAGTAGTCATCATCGGTTCCGTGTATCCACATCAAAGGCTGAATTACATTTCCAATTTTGCGGTAGTTGTCTACCCGCATATCGGTAAAATAAGAAGAAGGCATATTGAGACCGGCACCGGTTTCAATTAAATTCATGGCGCTGGCGAAAGGCGCCTCCAAAATGATTTTGGAAGGCGATAGAGATCTTGATCGATAGGCCATTTCTATTGCCGGAGCACAGCCTAAACTAAAACCATAAAATATAAGCCGCGTGCTGGTTACGCCCTTGCCTTGTAAAAACCGAAGAGCGGCTTCAGCATCGGCATAAAGGGTTTGCTCGTTTGATTGCCCCTTGGCTGTTCCAAAACCCCTGTACTCGAACATCATCACTCCATAACGATTCTTTCCTCCCGCATGGGCCAATAGTTTTGCCCTTGGCCAATAAAAATCCATGTGGTCACGGTTTCCATGAAAATACAGAATAACCGTGTCGGTCTTTAAGCGAGCGAGGTCCCCGATGTAAACGAAAGGAATGTAAGATTCAACCTTCTCTGTTTGAGTCTTGGAGGGAAGTAAGTTGAGGTAAATGTTGTTTGTAGGAATGTTGTAGGAGGAGTCCAATGTAAAATCAACTTCCCCTTTGTAGTTGTCTAATAAATAGCCTTTTATCTCGGTTCCGTTGAAAAAACTGCTGTCAAAACGCTCGCAGGCACCCAAAAAGAGAAGTCCTAAGGCAAGAATGAATGAGAAGATGGCTTTATTCATATGGCAAAACGGATTCCGAAAATACACATCTCAAGCCTACCAACCCAAAATCCAGGAGAAAATGAGGGGAGCCACAATGGTTGCATCGGATTCAACAATGTATTTGGGGGTATGGACATCGAGTTTGCCCCATGTTATTTTTTCGTTCGGTACGGCTCCAGAGTAGGACCCGAAACTGGTGGTGGAATCGCTGATCTGGCAGAAGTAACTCCAAAAGGGAATGTTTTCCATTTCCATGTCTTGATAGAGCATGGGTACCACGCAAATGGGAAAGTCACCGGCAATGCCGCCACCTATTTGAAAGAAGCCCACGCCTTTGCCTTCCGAGTTTTTTACGTACCAATCTGCCAGCCACATCATATACTCAATGCCGCTTTTCATGGTAACCGGCTTTATTTGGCCCTTGATGCAGTATGAGGCAAAGATGTTGCCCATGGTAGAATCTTCCCAACCGGGAACCACAATGGGCAGATTCTTTTGAGCTGCTGCAAGCATCCAAGAGTCGGCAGGGTTAATTTCATAATACTGCTCCAATACTCCGCTCAGCAGCATTTGGTACATAAATTCATGCGGAAAATAACGCTCCCCTTTCTCGTCTGCCTGTTTCCAGAGGTGGTGTATGTGCTTTTGCAAACGCCGAAAGGCCTCTTCTTCGGGTATGCACGTATCGGTTACACGGTTGTAGTGGTTCTCCAACAAGTCCCACTCGTCTTGTGGACTAAGGTCGCGGTAGTTGGGCACACGCTTGTAGTGGCTGTGCGCCACCAGATTCATGATGTCTTCTTCCAGATTGGCTCCGGTGCAGGAGATGATGTGCACTTTATCTTGGCGAATCATCTCGGCAAGCGATTTGCCCAATTCGGCGGTGCTCATGGCCCCTGCCAGGGTAATCATCATTTTGCCGTTCTCCAACAAATGGGTTTCATAGCCCTTGGCTGCATCTACAAGGGCAGCAGCGTTGAAGTGTTTGTAGTGGTGTTCGAGGAAACTGGAAACTGGACCTTTGCTCATATTGGATTCTTGCGGCGGCAAATATACCCGCTTTTGCTCGGCCAAAGGGGTTAATTGCGCAATACTTTACCACCGGTTAAGATGCTTTGCATGCGTTCCTGTGTCTTTCGCTCTCCGCAGAGAGAAAGAAAGGCTTCACGCTCCAGGTCCAAAAGGTAATCCTCAGATACGAGTTGAGGCATGGAGAGGTCGCCTCCGCACATCACGTAGCCCAACTTCTCGGATATTTTTCGGTCGTGCTCGCTGATGAAGTTGCCGCTGTACATGGAATTCGCGCCTGCGTAAATCATACCTAAACCGCTTCTGCCCAGCACTTTAACGTTTTTTCGTTTAA
>JBEIVB010000202.1:0-2713 GCA_040374085.1 Flavobacteriales bacterium
AGTTTAAGCGGTGCAGCAGCTCGTTATGCCGTAGCCAATGAATACGATCGTTTGGTGGGTGCTATGGGGGCCCGCGGAACCAATGCCCACACCAGTTTCGAAGAAACCGTTTACCACGACGACATTCCGGGTAATCAGCTTGGCAACTGGCTTACATTGCAGGCTGAGCGGTTCCGAAAGCCCGTTATGCGTTTGTTTCATACCGAGCTTGAGGCCGTATATGAAGAGAAAAATCGTAATCTCGATGAAGATGGCTCCAATGTTTGGGAATCTCTGTTGCGCGCCTCTTTTCCCAATCATCCCTACGGAACGCAAACCACCATTGGCACCATTGCCCACCTCAAGAACCCATCTCTTGTGAACATAGAACGATATCTTTCTCGTTATTATGTTCCCGGAAATATGGCGCTAATCATGAGCGGAGATTTTCGAGTGAATGAGGTTTACCCATTGATTTTCGAGAGCTTAGGGAAGCTCCCCACGTTACCCGTTCCTTCTGAATCTGCGGCAGTGTTTCCGGCGTTTGCCGACACCGCCCGAATCTCGATTTTCGGACCTGATGCCGAAAGCACCACCCTGGCCTGGCGTTTCCCTGGCCATGATCTCTTGCAAGACGATTGCCTGAGCCTGTTTGCGCATATGCTCTCCAATGGCAAGGCCGGCCTTTTTGATTTATCGTTGAAGCAGTCGCAACAGGTGTTGGATATCTCGGCCGAGTGGATTCCATTGCGGGAAGCGGGTTTGTTGGTGGTGCAAGCTACTGCAAAAGAGGGCCAATCGCTAGAATTGCTCACTCGTTTGATTGAGGCCGAGCTTATGAAAGCGGTGAGGGGTGCATTCCGTCAGGAGTTGATGGATGCCTGCGTAAACGATCTGGAGATGACAGACATGATGGCCAACGAGCAGAACCGGCAGCGCGCAAACAGCATGTTGGTGCAGTTCATTTCCGGACAGCCCTGGTCGGCCAAAGTAAACCGCATACAACGTTTACGTGCCTTAAGAAAGGATAAGTTGCAGGCATGGCTTCAGAAGTATTGGCCCAAGGGCGAGGTGGTGGTATTAAAACATTTGGGTAATCGCCCTGCTACGGAGAAAATTACCAAGCCTCTTATTACGCCGGTAGAAACCAACGCCGACCTTTCTTCCACCTTTGCGCAAGACCTCTTGAAACATAAACCTCAACCTCTTGAGCCGAATTTTCCAAACTATGCACTTGATGTTCATCTCATAAAAGCAAACGGAGTTCCTGTCTACTACACGGCCAATGTGCTGAACCAGCGCTTTACCTTGGATTGGGTTTGGACCATCCGAAAACAAGATTACCCGCTGCTCCCTTTGGCCTTCGATTACCTGACCCTTTTGGGCACAGACAGTTTAAAGCCCGATGTGCTTCAAAGGGCTTTATTTGCATTGGGCTGCTCGGTGGATGTGCAGGTAGGAGAGGAGGTAACCCGCATAACCCTCTCCGGTTTATCAAAGGAGTTCAACCGCTCTCTTGCCTTGTTTGAACATTGGATGAAAAGGGTAAAACCCGACAAACAAGTCCTTGCCGAACTCATAGACCGTACTCTAAAATCCAGAGCAGATGCCAAGCTCGACAAGCAGGTGCTGTTGGGTCAGGCTTTAAAATCCTTCTTGCAGTACGATGTCGAATCGCCCTTTGCAAAAGTGCCTAACAACGAGGTTCTAGGAAACGTAAAACAAGAAGAGCTTATTGGGGCTTTGCAAAACCTTTGGGGTTTGCAGCACGAGGGTTGGTACTACGGTCCTATGGCAACAGAGCAGGTTTCGGCAGTTCTTCAGCGCCATCATCAGGTGCCGAAAACCTTGAAATCCACTTCCGGAGGCAAGGTGGTGGAGCCTCAGTGGAGCGCCCCTTCTGTGTTCCTGGTGGATCGGGACATGAAGCAAGCCGAGGTACTAGTGGTATCCCAGGCGGGTGGCTTTGTGCCCTCTCTTTATCCCGTCCAGACCCTGTATCAGGAGTACTTCAGCGGAGGCATGCAATCGTTGTTGTTTCAAACCTTGCGCGAGTCCAAGGCGCTTGCCTACTCGGTTTCGGCCCAGAACATAATGCCCGTTCAATCGGATCGGTTGTGTTGGAACCTTTCCTACATAGGCACTCAGGCCGACAAGCTGCCAGAGGCTGTAGCAGGGCTTCGCAGCCTGTTGGATACCCTTGTTGAGGTTCCGGCATTGTTTGAGAACGCCAAAGCTGCCCTTGAACTTAAATTGAGAACCGAGCGGGTAAAGCGCTCCAATTTTAATCAACAATGGTACAACTTACGTAGATTGGGGTTAACCTCCGACCCCAAAAAAATGGTCTTTGAGGCCCTACCCAATCTTACCTTTTCCGATTTGGTGGCCTTTCAAAATTCTCGCATTGGCGGCAAGCCCTTGCGCATCGGGGTTCTGGGGCCCATAAAAAGCATAGATGCAACAAAACCTTTTCCCGGTCTTGGTACCCCAAAGAATCTCGACCTCAAAACCCTTTATGGGTATTAATATTTGTATTAACACAACCGCATAATTTTCTCTTTCTCATGAAAAAAATCCAGGTATCCAATCCCATTGTGGAAATGGATGGTGATGAAATGACCCGTGTGATTTGGTCGTACATCAAAGCAAAACTCATTCTGCCTTACCTCGAATTACCCATTCGCTATTTCGATTTGGGCTTGGAGAATCGCGACGCAACTTCTGATGAGGTTAC
>JBEIVB010000110.1:0-7484 GCA_040374085.1 Flavobacteriales bacterium
CGTTCGGTGTAAAGAAAAAATATACATCAATGTTTTCCTTGTCATTTTCAACTTCAAGTCCCGCTTCTTCACTCATAACGAAGAAAAGGTTTTCAGTATAAACTCCTTGTCCCATAATAGGTGCAGCATTCTGTTTTGATGGAAGTGCTTTTAGAAGAATGTATCCGCCATTGTCAAGGTAAATTGATTTTGGAGTTCGTGCTGACATTGTTCCCATTCCCCAATTCATCCCTAATTCAATTTCAAATCCTTTTCGCTTTAAGTCGTAATTTTGACGGTTGAACGCTTCCGAAATTTTAGCATAGTAAGTCGTCTTTAACATTTCCGTTTTGATGCTTTTGAGTTCAGTCAACTTGCTTTGAAAATCTTCTGTTTTTTTAAACACTGCTTGTTTCAATTCGGTATCATAGTCGTTAAGATTAAAGTAACTGAAAACATCAAGGTCATATATTGCCTTTAGTTCCGCTGTCCCTTCCTTAGCATTTGCGGTCAGGTCAGAAATTGTTTGTCCGAATGTCTGCACACAAAAAATTGTCAGAAGTGTCATTGTTAAAGTTCCTAGTTTCATTGTCGTTAATTTATTTGTCTCTATATTTTGAAGTCAGTTGCAAGTTAGAACTGTCGTCCTAAAATGGCATATAACTATTACATCCCCGCATTATTGCGCATATTTCCGACTTCTCCGAACTCCAATTGGTCGAACCCTGCAACCATTTGTTTACCCCGCCTTTTGTATCTGCCTTACGCAACACCGCCTGCACACCCCGGGCCGTGTTGTGCTCAGGTATAGGGCCTTTAACCAACCCATAAAAGGGCTGATGGGCTTGCCGGTATGCGTTTGAGGTGGTTTCCATGTTAGGGCCAATTAGGTGTAATGGAATTCCTACTGTTTCATTACAACATTGAAAGTACCTGTTGAATCAATCCAACCATCATCCTCGCTAAAATTTAACATTTCAACAATGCTTTGGTCCAAAGGATGCATCGGCAAAGGCAGTCTCCGGTGCTGTAGGTTGCCTAATGCCTTAATCAGTTGCAACGCCTCTTGGTCTAAAAGCACTTTCGGCAGGCGCCAGGGAAAATTATGCGGGCGAGGCCTACCTATTATGGGAGATCACTCTACCATTATGCTTATGCGTACTATATATGTATCACGCAAAGGTGCGTCATAATACCCCGGTTGTCATTGTTCACGCACGTATGCGTGATGCAGATGGTTTGCGCAACGTTAATTATGGTTGAGAGGGCTAGAAAACAGGGTGGCGGGTGGTTGGTTTTTGAAAAAAGGAGTTGGACAACGGCTTAAACATTTCCTCTTATGGGATGCACTCAGCTCGCTTGCTGCGGAATTCAGAGGTGCTTCAGGCATATAGCCAACAGGCCCCAGAAGGGTATGTTTAAGGATATCTATTTATAGCGGGTTTTACCGGTTGCCGCTTTTCTTAAAGCCTTACAACGGTTTTTCTATAAACTCTTTTTGTGGCGGTACTCGTTTCACCAAAACCCAGATGCAAAAAAAAAGCCCGCTTGGGGCGGGCTTTCTAATAGGTTGGGTGGGCTTAACCCTTCACCGAGGCTCGGATGATGTTGAGTGCACCACCGGCCTTAAACCATTCAATCTGCTGGGCATTGTAGCTGTGGTTAACGGCAATGGTATCGCTGCTTCCGTTGGCGTGGTTCAACACCAGGCTAAGGGGTTTTCCGGGCGCAAACTCGGTGAGGCCCATCACATCAATGCGATCGTCTTCCTGAATTTTGTTGTAATCGTCTTTGTTGGCAAAGGTGAGAGCCAGCATGCCTTGCTTCTTCAGGTTGGTTTCGTGAATACGGGCAAACGATTTTACCAGCACGGCCCTCACACCCAGGTGTCGGGGTTCCATGGCGGCGTGTTCACGCGATGAGCCTTCTCCGTAGTTCTCGTCGCCCACCACGATGGAGCCAACCCCGGCAGCTTTGTAGGCGCGCTGAACAGCGGGCACAGAGCCGTAGCTTCCATCGAGCTGGTTTTTCACGTGGTCGGTTTTGTCGTTGTAGGCGTTTACCGCTCCAATGAGCATGTTGTTGGAGATGTTGTCGAGGTGGCCGCGGTATTTGAGCCAAGGGCCGGCCATAGAGATGTGGTCGGTGGTGCACTTGCCTTTTACCTTAATCAAGAGGTTGAGGCTGTGCAGGTTGGTTCCTTCCCAAGGTTTAAATGGGTCTAAGAGCTGCAAGCGGTCGGAGGTGGGCGAAACCAGCACCTGAACCTGGCTGCCATCCTGGGCCGGGGCTTGGTAGCCGGCATCTTCTACCGCAAATCCTTTGGGCGGCATTTCGTGGCCTTTGGGCTCATCGAGCTTCACCTGCTCGCCGTTTTGGTTGGTGAGGGTGTCGGTAATGGGGTTAAAGGTGAGCTTGCCGGCAATGGCCAACGCGGTAACGATCTCCGGAGAGGCAACAAAAGAGTGGGTGTTGGGGTTGCCATCGGCGCGCTTAGAGAAGTTGCGGTTGAAGGAGGTGATGATGGAGTTGCGCTCTTGCTTTTCTGCACCATGCCGTGCCCATTGGCCAATGCATGGCCCACACGCGTTGGCCAGCACCACACCGCCCATTTTGCCGAAGGTGTTGAGCAAGCCATCGCGCTCCACGGTGTAGCGCACCTGCTCAGAGCCGGGGGTAATGGTGTATTCGGAGTGGGCTTTTAGGTTTTTATCAATGGCTTGTTGTGCCAAAGAGGCCGCCCGGCTGATGTCTTCGTAGGAAGAGTTGGTGCACGATCCAATGAGGCCAACGGAAAGGGTTTCGGGCCAGCCGTTTTCGCGCACGGCCTGGGCAAATTTGCTCAAGGGCCAGGCCAAATCGGGGGTAAACGGACCGTTGATGTGGGGCTCCAGCTCGCTGAGGTTGATTTCGATCACCTCATCGAAGAACTGCTCGGGGTTGGCATACACCTCCACATCGCCACGCAGGTGCTGAGCTTGGGCATCGGCCATATCGGCCACGGCGGCCCTTCCGGTTCCGCGCAGGTAGGTGCCCATGCTGGCATCGTATCCAAAGATGGAGGTGGTGGCGCCAATTTCTGCTCCCATGTTGCAGATGGTGCCTTTGCCGGTGCAGGAAAGGGATTCTGCGCCCGGACCAAAGTATTCCAGAATTTTATCGGTTCCGCCTTTCACGGTGAGCACGCCGGCTACTTTTAAGATAACGTCTTTTGCCGAAGCCCAGCCGCTGAGTTTTCCGGTTAGTTTAACGCCAATCAGCTTTGGGAATTTAAGCTCCCAGGGCAATCCGGCCATCACATCGCAGGCATCGGCCCCGCCCACGCCAATGGCAATCATGCCCAGGCCACCGGCGTTTACGGTGTGGCTGTCGGTGCCAATCATCATTCCCCCCGGAAACGCATAGTTCTCCAGCATAACTTGGTGAATGATGCCGGCTCCGGGCTTCCAGAAGCCGATTCCGTATTTGTTGGAAACGGAGGAGAGGAAGTCGTACACTTCTTTGTTTTTCTCCTGAGCTTTTGCCAGGTCGGCCTCTGCGCCCACCTCGGCTTGTATGAGGTGATCGCAATGAACGGTAGAGGGCACCGCTACTTTAGGCCTTCCGGCCTGCATAAATTGCAACAAAGCCATCTGGGCCGTTGCATCTTGCATGGTTACCCGGTCGGGGTTGAAATCCACGTACGACGCACCCCGTGTGTAGGGTGCAGCCGGCAGCGCTTCAGCCAAGTGGGCATACAAGATTTTTTCGGTAAGGGTAAGTGGACGGCCCACCATGGTGCGGGCAGCGGCCACGCGGTTGCCAAGCTGGGCATACACCCGCTCAATCATATCCAAATCAAAAGCCATACGTGAAATTTTTGCGCGAAGGTAGCCAACGCAGAGGGCAAAGGCAAGACCACCCGTTAGAGCTTTGTGCCACTCTGTTTCTTGCGTGCAAACAAAAACGCCCCGGCGGTTGGCCGAGGCGTTTGGGAAGGGTGGGTAAGTGGCTCATCTACCGCCTCTGGAGGCGATATAGGCGTTGAGCTCGTCTATGCTGGTTTCGAACTGAAAGGCGTCGTTTACTTTGAAGTAGTTGCCAATGTCGAAGGTGCGGCCGTAGGCGAATTTCGCAAAGTCAAGCTTGCTTTGTTCAAAGTCGAAGAGGGCCATGATTTCCCGCACCTGAGAAGCAAACAGGCAGTTGCTGCCTACGATTTGCTGGGCAATGGTGAGCTTGGAGTCTTCGAAGGACTTGGAGGCGATGGTGGCTTTTGCCGATTGAAAATCCTGGGGTTGCATGGGCCATGGGCAGCCGGTGGGGCCGCTGTAGCCGGGCATAGAGTACACTTGGGTTTGAGCCACTCCTCCTCCGCTGTGGGTGGTGGTTGTGGTGTGGGTGGTTTGACTCATGCCCATGCCGTTGCCCAGGTTCATGTTTACGTTTACGCCGGGCATGTTTACGCCAATGCTGGCGCCGCCTGCGGGTGTGCCCGAAGTAACAGTGGTGGTTTGCTGGGTTACCCCCACCTGAGCAGGCTGGCTGTGGGTGGTGGTTTGCTGGGTGTAGCCTACGGCGGGAGCAGGCTGTGCATAGCCCGCAGCCGGTGCAGCCGCCGGGGCAGGGGCACCATACGGCGTTTTGTTGAGCATGCGAATCACAAAACGGCTGTTCTTGGCTTCGATCTCGGCCTTGCGCGCATCGGCATCCTGCTCCGATTTGAAGCTCGCATCCTTGGCTACGGTGTTGCCAAAGCTTTTGAATTTTTTCTCTACGCTCGAGATCTTTTTGTTTTTGATGACGTAGGTCTGCTCGCTGAACTCATCGAGGAAAAATTTGTCGTTGATGACGCCCAGTGCGGTGTCGGAAAATATTACCCTAACTTTATACGGACCGGGGGGTTAGGTTGGGCACCTGAACGTTGGTTTGCGGATTGGCGTTTTGCAAGATGCCGTTGGCTACAAACTGAAATGGATAGCCGTCTTCAGAGAAGATGGTGATTTTGGATACTTGGGCCAAGAGCCCTTGCGCTGCCAACATAAGTGCGCAGAGGAGTAAGGTGTTTCTTTTCATGGAGAAGGAAGAAGAATGTTTAGGCAAAGTTAAGTTTCGTTTAAGAGCGAGTCAAATGCTACGCTTCGGTTTTCAGTAAACGACCCAACACCAAGGCCGAAGCAAGCGCTACAGCCGTGTATAGGAGGGCAGGTTGAGTTTCGGCAAACAGCCACTTGCCCGTAGCAAACAGCACCGAGTAGGTGAGGCAAACCGCGCTGGCCCAGAGCAGAAGATGACGCCTCCACCAAGCGGCTTGCGGGCCTTGGCCGGGGTTTACGCGCTTCCAGGCACCCATGGGTTGCACGCGTTCGTAGAAGGCTTTTAGGGTAGCATCCGATTCGGGCGGGGTAAGCATCATCACCACCAGCCAGGTGAGGGTGGTGGCCCCAACGGTGAAGAAGTAGCTGGTAGGAAATACCTGCCCGAGGCCCAGGTGCGCCAATCCATACCACAAGAAGGGGCTAAGGGTGGCGGCCAGCTCGGCCCAGGCGTTGATGCGCCACCAGTACCAGCGCAAAATGAGCACCAGCCCCAGTCCGGCCCCGCACTCCATAATGAATTGCCATACGGTAGAGATGCTGGATATTTGGGTGGTTACCACCAAGGAAAAAAGCATGGTGGCCAGGGTGAGGGTTCGGCTGGCCCGCACGTAATAACGTTCGGATGCTGCCTCGCTGCCAAAGGATTCGGGCTTGCGCACAAAGCGCTTTAAGAAGTCGTTCACGAGGTAGCTGGCGCCCCAGTTGAGTTGGGTGCTGATGGTGCTCATGTAGGCGGCCAGGAAAGCCACCAGCAAAAGGCCTTTTAAGCCGTTGGGCAGATAATCGCGCATGGCCATTACATAACCCAAACGTTTTTGGTCGAGGGGCAGTTCGGGGTAGAGCACGGTGCAGCACAACCCCACGATGATCCAGGGCCAGGGGCGCAGGCAGTAGTGCGCAATTTGAAAGAGGAGGGTGGCCAGCAGGCTGTCGCGCTCGGTGCGGGCGCTCATCATGCGCTGGGCTACGTATCCGCCTCCGCCCGGCTCTGCACCGGGGTACCAAGAGCTCCACCATTGCACGGTGGTGTAGGCCAAGAAGGCTCCCAAGGTGATGGTGAGCGTGCCCACGGCGTTTCCTCCCCCGCTGCCTATGCTGGGAAAGAACTCCATGGCCCAGGCCGGAACCTTGGCCTTTAGGCCCTGCATGCCCCCAATATCGGGCGATTGCACCACCAGAATGGCCAGTATGATGCAACCCGCCATGGCGATGATGAACTGCACCACATCGGTGATGGCCACACCCAAGAGTCCGGATATGGCCGAATACCCTGCGGTAACCACCATAGCTCCGGCTACATAGAGCAGGGCAGTGGAGGACGATAAGCCGAAAAAGATCTGCAGGATGGATACCAGGGCCACGTTTACCCAGCCCAGAATGAGCACGTTCATGAACAGACCCAGGTATATGGATTTAAAGCCACGCAGAAACGCCGCGGCCTTGCCCCCGTAGCGAAACTCAATGAGCTCTACCTCTGTGAGGATGCCGGCTCTGCGCCAGAGCTTGGCAAAGAAGAAGGTGGTGAGCATACCGCCGAATAAGAAGCTCCACCACAGCCAGTTGCCCGATATGCCGTTGGTGGCCACCATTTCGTTCACGGCCAAGGGGGTGTCGGCGGCAAAGGTGGTGGCCACCATGCTGATGCCCGCCACGGGCCACGATAGGCTGCGTCCGCCCAGGAAAAACTCCGACATGCTTTTTCCGGCCCGCTTTCTATAATACAAACCAATGCCCAGCGAGAGCAGGAAGTAGCTGGCAATGATCATCCAATCGAGCAGATTCAGGGTCATAGGAAAACGGTTTGGTAGGTCCTTGAGGAGTCCGTGTTTTTCGGGGTGAAAAAGTACACAGGCATAGCCCTTCCGGCAATTGCCTTTGGGCGGAGGTTATGAACAGGGGAGGGCTTAAACCTTTTTCTTATGATGGAAATGGGATGAAACCCCGGCTTGTACCTTCGTACACCTGCTGCCATGAGTACAATGCCACTTCCGTTCTCTTCTTATGTAGAAGCGCTGAGCCATGCTTTGCGCGAGCGGCGCTGGTGGCTGTTGTTGGATGAAAACACCCACAAGCAGGTGCTGCCGCCCATGGCGAAGCTGGTGCCCGGGCTTATGGATTTGCCTCACTTTGTGGTGCCGGCAGGAGAGGAGCATAAGACACCCGAAACGGCCCTGTTGGTTGCCCAATGGCTTACCCGGGCAGGTGCCATGCGGGCCGATGGCATGTTGGTGCTGGGCGGGGGCGTGCTGTGCGACCTGGGGGCCTGGGTGGCCTCTGTCTATCAGCGCGGCATGAGCCTGGTGCTGGTGCCCACCACCTTGCTGGCCATGGTAGATGCTGCCTGGGGCGGAAAAACCGGATTGGATTTTTGCGGGCTTAAAAACCAGTTGGGCACCTTTTACCCCGCCCAACACACCCTAGTTTTTC
>JBEIVB010000246.1:0-1298 GCA_040374085.1 Flavobacteriales bacterium
CCGTCGTTTCAGCGAGTCGGTGGCTTCGGTAGGCGGGCAGTCCTCTGTTTCGCGCGTGTACACGGTGACCACCTCTAATCCTCCATCCGGAACGGTTGGCATTTCGTATTTTCCATCTGAGTTGAACGGCAATGTGGAGACATCTGGCATGTTCAATTTGTTTTTCTCTCTCGGTCCGAACTACACCACAGGTTCTTCTTACTCCGACATCTTGCCTACGAGTTTAGATGGGGCGGGTAACCTGCTGGCAGATGTTCCTTCGGCCCTGCAATATTCCTTTGCGATTACGGCTTCTACCTCTGCGGTAAATCCGCTTTCCGGCACTTATACCATAGGCAACGGTCCATTTGCTACTCTTGAGGATGCCATCAACGAGGTGAACGTGAACGGAGTGGGTGCAGGAGGCCTGAACCTGGTTCTTCCTCCCAACTACACCGAGACCATGGTGAATGTGGACATCGACATTTTAAACAACCCACCCACGGTTAACAATCCATTGATTATAGGCGGCGATGGTACTTTGCCCTTGCCCATCATCAATGCCGGTGCGGGCGGAACCTTAGACCGCGATGCGGTGATACGGTTGATTGGAACGGACAACGTCACCTTCCAGAACCTGGTGATGGTGGATCCGCCCCTGATCAACGACGACAACTACGAGCGCATGGAGTGGGGGATAGCTTTGCTGAAGAAAGATCCCACTAACGGCTGTGTGAACACTTTGGTTCAGAATTGCACCATCATCCTTCAGGCGGCGGATACGGCCTCAACGGGCATTTACATGGGCAACCACAGCATCGATCCAACGGTGTATTATACCGTTACCCAGGTATCGGGCTTGCACAGAAACATCAACATTCGGGGTAATAACCTGCGCAACCTCAACCGGGGCATTTGGGTTCGGGGCTACGACGATCCGTCCAACCTGCTTCAGGAAGGGCCCATCACCATTGGCGATACCGTTAACACCTTGTTTGGCAACACCATCTCTCGGTTGGGAGGCAACGCCACACCTGCCTATGGCATTCGCACCTTTCATGCCAACCGATTAACCATTGGCAACAACACCATACAGAACCAAGCCTCGGGCGGAGTTCCGGCCATAGGCTCGCTTACGGGCATTTCGGTAGAGGGCACAACGGGCACGTTCTATACCCTGCACCGCAACACCTTACAACTTTTGGGTGGTATAATGCCGAGCAACATGACGGGCATCTTTGCCCGTGTTACGGGTGGGGCCAGCTTGCGCATCACCAACAACGACGTGCAGGGTCTACAGATGTTAACCGGCAGCAGCG
>JBEIVB010000206.1:0-2578 GCA_040374085.1 Flavobacteriales bacterium
GCGACTCTCTTTGAATTTCTGATAAGCACCAACTGTTTGCAGACGATCGAAAAGCAAGGTCTTTTGTTTCCAGGTTAAAGAATACGAACCCATCCAGCGTGTTTCCGGACCATAATACCATTCGGCAAAACGCAGCTGTCCGTTGCGGCGATCGGTGAGCCTATCGTAGCGGGGTACATTGTTGGTAGTGGAGAATTGAAAATTTAAGGTGTGGGTTATGCATTTATTTTGTTTGACGATGAGCTTGTGCATCATATCCCATTGGTTGTAACCCGAAAAGCGTTGGATGTTTGAGTTGGGGTTGTTTACCACCGAGTCTTTTCCATTGATGCGTTGTATGTAGGTGCTGCGCAGACCCAGATCGCCCACAGCCGAGTTTCGGATGTTGCCTTGTCGGAGGTCGTCGAAGAGGCTGTAGGTGAATCCGCCCACGTAGGCCACACGCTTGCCTGAAATGGAGGCATGTATGTGGGCGGTACGCTCGTTGGCGGCAGTGGCATACCGCACAAATGAACCCGATTTTATAATGGGCTTATCGCCTTGCGCAAAGGAAGGGGTTCGGGTGTGCAGGTGCACCACGCCTCCCAGGGCATCGCTGCCATACACCACAGAGCCCGGCCCAAAGACCAGCTCGGTTCTATCGAGCATATTGGGATCTATACGAAGAACGTTTTGAAGATGCCCGCCCCGAAACATGGCGTTGTTCATGCGCACCCCATCCACTACAATCAATACCTTATTGGCTTCGAATCCGCGCATCACCGGACTTCCACCTCCCAATTGACTTTTTTGTATAAAAACCTCTCCGCTTTGCAGAAGCATTTCTGCCGAGGTAGGCTGGTTTTGAAAGGCGATTGCACGGCTGCCTATGATGCGTATTGCTTGAGGCACATCGGAGCGCCTCTCTTCAAACTTGCTGGCCGACACCACCACTTCATCCAATCCAATTACCCCTTCGCGCAGGACCACGGTTGCATCTCCTTTCACCGTATCGAGCATAGACTTGTACCCTAAAAGTGAATACCTCAGACATTGGCCTTTGAATGCCTCCAGTTGGGCTTTGCCTTGTTCATCGGTAATGGAAGCAGGCTCTCCTTTTAGGGTAGAAATGCTAACCCCGGCAAGCGGTTTACGCGAAGAAAAATCGATAACGGTTATCGTTTGGGCCTGATGTATGAAGGGCAGAAAACAAAGTGCCGTTGTCATCGACAGGATGAGTGGAGAAAGGAGCTTCTTCATGGAGCACGAATATAACATCCATTAAAGGGTTACCGGATGTTTGCGCTCATTTTTTGTCCTTAAGAAGTCCTTAATCAAAAAATGCTTTGGTTCAGCCTGCATCATCTGAGGTTGGCGGGCTATGTGCTTTTATTTAGGGCTGGTTTTTTTACGAACTCGATAAATAGAATGATAATAATGGTATTGTATATAAATATGTACTCACGAAAGAAATTATCGTTATCCGCCGCACAGGTGCTGGTGTATCCAATGAAGCTGAAGGCAGCGTTGAGGAGCATCAAAACAATGGGTAAAATCCCTTTGGTTTGAAAACGTTTCCAACTCAAATCAATGGGAATAAGCTGTGCCATTAAGGGCCACACCATGAGCAGTGGTATAGCAAACAGCCTTGCTTCGCGAGCTTTGGCCATAAGCAGCACCAGAGCGGTATTGACCGCCACCGCACCTAAAATGCCGGCAAACAGTGCCGTTCGTTCTTTAAGCAAAGGCCAAATCCAAATCAGAGGAAGTGCCAGCACCAGAAATATGGCGCATAAGGTTTCTACGATAAAAGCCCGGTCTGCGAAATTTTGCTTGAGGTTGCTCAGACGCTCGCTCCATTGCCACAATCCGCCCTCGGTTTGGGCCTGGGGGTTGTGTTGCATCCAATACGATTTCCAGGCATACAACAGGATGGTTGCAAGTGCCAATCCCAGCATAAGGTTGAGGTTGCTCTGCGTGGCCAATTTGCCCCGGTTGTTTGCCCGTATGTACACGGCCAGTATGGCCGGTATCAGCACCAAACCGGTTTCACGCCCCAGCAGGGAAAGGCCAAAGAATACCCCAAATGCCGCGGCAGCTCCAAGTCCTACGGTGCGGGGTGCGTTGGGCTGATGGACCACCCATTGCACCCAGGTGGAGCTGGGTATGGGTTGCAAGGCCCATTCCGGCTTTGGCAAGCACAACAGTCCCATAAAGAAAAGGCTGTATTGCAAAGGCTCGTCGTAGGCATAGATGGGCGGGAAAAAGGCAAAGAAGTTGGAGAAGGACAAGAGGTAGGCACCCAGGGCAAACCGTGCGCCTCTTGGCTCCGCACCCCAACGCAAGCAGAGCCAGTAGAGCAGAAGGCTGCTTACCCACATCAAGCCAAAGTTTACTGCCTCAAATGCCAGAGGTTCTCCTATGGAAAAAATTGCCGAAACGGTTTCTATGGTGGTGGTGGTGAGCGGACGGGCAGCAAACACCGGTAGGGTGCGGTGGTAGTCTATGGCCCGCTGCAGTCCCCCATCTTTACACATGCTGAGGGTCCCCGGCAGATGATGCATGATGGCGATGCAGACAACCAGAACCGCACTGAGCA
>JBEIVB010000020.1:0-31446 GCA_040374085.1 Flavobacteriales bacterium
CCCCTACCTCAACACCCGGTAATTCCGGTAATTCAAATCCCAACCCAGCCAACGTTTCAGCCAGGCTTTAACCCTGTCTTTTAGCTTGATGCGGCTAAACGATACATCGAAATCAAACGTCCAGTTCATGGCCTGTACGCGGGCCTGCATAACCTTTGGGTGGGTACTGGTGAAGCGCACCAACGAATCTACGTTGCTGTAATCAAACTCGCGGGCGTTGCCCACGTGCTTTTCTATCCACTGGTCGTCGTGCCAGAGCTTGTTGAAGTTCAGCTGCTTTTCCTGCATGGCCGCAGGTGGCTTCACCCAGCCGTAGTGGTGTATGCAGGCATCGATCTCTTTTACCTGCAGCATCTCGTTGTTTCCTTTCCGAAACCCCTGCGCATCGCGAAACGAATACACCCCTCTGCCGGGTTTAAACACCCGAATCTCGTGGCTGTACCAACGCGAGCTGGTGCCGATGTAGTCGTAGGAGCCATAAAAATGCACATACCGAAACAACAACCCATCTACCCGCGCATCGCGTCTGTGCTGCTGCATGGCCTCTTGCACAGCATACAGGTGCTGTTCGTGCAGCACCTCATCGGCTTGTATGTAAAACGCCCAATCAAAGGCATCGCCCATTTCGGAAATGGCCTTATTGGTTTCTATGGCCAGCACAGCACCGCCTTCGCGCTTGCTGAGGTCCCACTCGGTTTCCATAATCCGAATCTTGGGATGGTTAAGGCCTTGGATCAATGCCAGGGTGGCATCGTCTGACTTGCCTACCGAAACCACAAAAACATCACACAAAGGCAATACCGATTGAATGGACTCCACCACCGGGTAATCGTACTGTATGGCGTTTTTGATGATGGTAAAACCCACCACCTTCATAGGAGCAGCATCGGCTAGGGGTTGGGGTATGGGCGGAGTTGCCAAGCGTTGGATATAAACGAAATGTAAGGAATTCGGCAAAAGTAGAAAATCTTCTGCCCACCCTTATGCCAGGTAAATCCTCTGGAAAGAATCGCTACTTTTGGTTATGAGCCAATCGAAAAGAGGCCTCGCCATACGATAAACCCCAACCCTATATCCCACCTAATGAACCGTATTTTTCTGCTGATGCTGACCTTCTTCTGTTGCAGGGCGATGTGGGTGCAGGCCCAGCCCACCCAAACCATAAAAGGACTGGTGCTCGATCAGGCATCGCAAACCCCGCTGCCGGGTGTGGCCGTGAAGCTCGACGATGGGCCGGGAGCCAAGGTGGTGCCCACGGGCCTCGACGGCACGTTTCGCTTCGAAGCGGTTTCGGTGGGCAGGCATACCCTTACGTTTCGGTTTCTCGGGTATCAGGAAAAGGTTATGCAAAACCTCGACCTCAACTCGGCCAAGGAGCTCTATGTGGTGGCGGCCATGGCCGAGCAGGCGGTGCAAGGCAAAGAGGTGGTGGTAACGGCGCGCACGCCCAAAAACCAACCCATCAACAGCATGAGCACCGTTAGCGCCCGCACCTTCAGCGTAGAGGAAACCCAGCGCTACGCGAGCAGCGTTAACGATGTGGGACGAATGGCCGCGGGTTTTGCCGGAGTGCAACCCAACAAAGACAACAACAACGATGTTATCATACGGGGCAACTCGCCCACCGGGGTGCTCTGGAGGCTCGAGGGCATAGAAATTCCAAACCCCAACCACTTCGCCCGAAAAGGCTCTACGGGTGGGGGCATCAACATCATTTCTGCACAACTCTTAGACAACTCCGACTTCAGCACCGGAGCCTTTGCCGCCGAATACGGCAACGCCTTCTCGGGGGTGTTCGATCTGCGCTTTCGAAAAGGCAACAACGAGCGCCGCGAGTACACATTTCGCGCCGGCATACTCGGACTCGATTTTGCGGCCGAGGGGCCGTTCTCTAAATCTAAGAAAGGCGCATCCTACCTGTTCAATTACCGCTACTCTACCTTAGGACTTCTAAACATGGCCGGACTCTATTTGGTGGGTCCTTACGTAAGCAACACCTTTCAGGATCTGTGTTTCAACGTGGCCATACCCACCGAAAAAGCAGGGCAGTTTACCGTGTTTGGTGTTGGAGGCTGGAGCAAAGAGCTGCAGGATGTGCAAGGCAATGACTCTACTCAATGGAAGAGTCCCCTCGATTACACCCGCACCACCTTCACCACACTGGTGGGTGCGCTCGGGCTTACCCATTCCTATGTGCTTACCCCGCGCAGCTACCTAAAAACCGTGCTGATGCTGGGCGGCAACCGCGTTACCTTTCGCGACGACACCCTCACCGGGGCGTTAAAAGCCTCCACCATCAGCAACGAAGATTACGAAAACCTGCGCCGGGGATTGCACACCAGCTACAACCTAAAAGCCAACAACCAAACCACTATAAAAACCGGGGTGCTGGTGAGCTCCATCGGTTACTCGGTGGCCATGCAGCGCATCAAACCCTCGGAAGCGGTGCTGAGCAATGTGCTGCAAGGAAGCGGGAACGCGTGGCTGCTGCAGCCTTATGCCCAGTTGAAACACCGCCTTGGTGCCCACCTTACCCTCTTTGCCGGATTGCACAGCATGTGGTTTACCCTCAACAACAGTCGCAGCCTGGAGCCCCGTGTAAGCGTTAAATACGACTGGGGCAACATGAGCCTCACCGCCGCCTACGGCAGGCACAACCAAATACAACCCTTAGGCAATTATTTTACCCAGATCGTTAATGCCTCGGGGCAAACGGCATACCCCAACCAATCCCTGCCCTTTATCCGGGCAGACCATTACGTGCTGGCCTGGGATTGGCTGCCCGCCGAAAACTTCCGCGTAAAAGTAGAGCCTTACTACCAGCAGCTTCAAAACGTGCCCATTGGCGCCACCCCCGGCAGCACCTACAACCTCCTGAACGAGCGCGACGGTTATGCCCAACAGGCCCTCATTCCAAAGGGAGTGGTAGAAAACAGGGGCGTGGATCTAACCTTAGAGAAATTCTTCAGCCAAAAGTTCTTCTTCTTAGCCTGTGCCTCGGTATTTGATTCTCGCTATAAAACCAACACCGGTGTTTGGTACAACATGCGCTACAACACCCGCTACACGGGCAGCCTGTTGGCGGGCTACGAATTGGCCCTGGGGGGCGGCAAGCTGGAAGTGGGCACGCGCCTGGTGTATATGGGCGGACAGTTCTTCTCTCCGGTAGACGCCGTGGCCAGTGCAAAAGCCCGTGCCACCGTTTACGACGAGAGCCAACCCTTTACCGTGCAGATGCCCAACTATGCCCGAGCCGATGTGCGCTTGGCCTGGCGCATCAGCAAAAACAAGCGGGCCACGCAGATCTCCATCGATGTACAAAACCTAACGGCCCACAAAAACGTGTGGAAACAGCAGTACGACTTCGAAACCAAAACCGTGGTGTACCGCTACCAATCGGGATTGGTGCCGGTGTTAACGTATAGAATAGACTTTTAAGCAGAGCTTCTCAGTGCCTCACGCCCACCACCTCCAGGTCGTACACCAGCACGGCCAAAGGTGGAATTTGCTCTGAGCCGGTTAGACCAAAAGCCAGGTGCGGAGGCAATATAACATGCGCCTTATCTCCCGCATGCAAACGCTGAACCACCTCGTGTATGCCCGATTCTACGTGATCACCGTTTACCCGAAACGAAACCAATTGGGGTTTGTTGGGCGGATACACGGTGGTGCCGTCGAGGGTAGATAAAGAAAAGGTTATGGAAACCCGATCGCCATCGCGTATGCTGTCTTGGCCGCCGGTGTGGTAGCGGTGAAAGAGCAAGCCCGTTCCGGTGGACTCCATCTTCCAGCCTCTGCGCTCGGCATAGCGCTCCATCAGCATCTGCTGCTGCACCACCAGCCCACGGTTGGCGCGCTCCAGGGTTTTTTCGGCCTGTGCGGCAGGCGGCTTGGGGCCCGAGGAGCAGGCCCACGCCAACATCAGGGCACTAAGCCATCTCCAACTCATGACGATGCGCCGGCAACAGCTCTATGAATTTCAACAAGGTAAGATCGAGGCTTTGGGTAGATCGGGCACCTGCCGCGTGAAAATGCCCACCCCCATCGAAATGCTTACGGGCAAAGGAGTTTACATCAAACCCGCCCTTGGAGCGAAACGATATTTTAACCTCGCCTTCTTTTTCCATAAAAAAGGCCGCAAATTTTATTCCCTTCACCGCCAATCCCTGGTTCACAAATCCTTCGGTATCGCCTTTGCTGATGCCAAACTGGGCTTGCTCGGCTATGGTTACGCTGATGAAGGCGGTGCGGTAATCGGGCAATACTTCCATCTTATGCGCCAGGCAGTGGCCCAGCAATTTCATGCGTTGCTCGGTATTGGTATCGAACACGGCTTCGTGAATGTTCACGTGGTTGGCACCGGCATCCAGCAGGGCGGCAACCATGCGGTGGGTGTGGGCGGTGCAGCTCGAAAAGCGAAACGAGCCGGTGTCGGTCATCATGCCGGTGTAGAGGCACGAAGCCGCCTCGGCGCTGAGCGCGGAATCCCATCCCAGTGCCTGAACGAGGCGCACAATAAGCTCGCAGGTAGAGGATGCCTGAACATCGGAGAAGCTCCAGTGAAAGTTGGGATCAGGTTGCAGGTGGTGGTCTATGAGGGCCGTAAACGCGGGGGTTGCACGCAGCGCCGCCTCTGCCTTGTCTACACGACCCGGATGGTTAAAGTCCAAACAAAAAACCACGTCGGCCTCCTGAAACATTTTGTTGGCCAAACGCTCTTGCCGGTCGTACACAACCACCTGGTCTGCTCCCGACATCCACGACAAAAACTCGGGGTAGATGTTGGGCACCACTACGTGCACCGAAGGCACATGGGCTTTTAATACGTGCCACCAGCCTAGGGCAGAGCCCATGGCGTCGCCATCGGGGTTGGTGTGGGTGATGATGACTACCCGCTTGGCCAGCTTAAGCTTAGCCAACAAGGCATTATGATCGGGTTGTATAAGGTTCATGCAATTGTTGAATGATGGCTTCGCCGCTGCTTTGTTCGGCGAGGCAATACGATGAGGTGCAAAGGTACGCGCGGAATGGGCTGCCCGGGTTGCACCGCCCTAAAAAGAGGGGCAGCTCCGAGGCCGGTGGTGCACAAAAGGCCTGGTGCAGGGGCAGGTAGTGGCGGCCCAGCAGGGCCATAAATTCCCGAGAACCCGCTCCACTGTATACGCCGTGGGTGGCAGACGCGTGGTGCTGAAGCGCCAGCAAAGCCCAATGCGTATGACCGGAGCCGTAGCCCACCAGAGCCGGAGATACCGCGCTGAGCATAGCCTGAACGCGCTCCAGCTTTTCGCCGTCTCCATCCACCAAATAAGAAGTGTACAAGGCATGGGCCATGGCGGCGTTGGCCGATGGAATTACCTGGTCGGTAAGCTCCATAGGGCGCATCACAAGGTTGGTGGCCATAACAGAAGAGGTGTAATAAAACGGGGTGTCGGCTTTTCGAAAGAGGGCGTCGATGCGCTGCAACCTGTGTTGAGCCTTTTCCCACCAGCGCAGGTCTCCGTTGTGGGCAAACAAGGCCAGATGCAGGTTCACCACCCAGGCATAATCGTCGAGGCAGCCCTCAATGCCGGCATCGTGTGCATGCGCCACCCGCAGCAGCGATCCATCGGCACGGCCAAAGGTTTGTTCCAGACGCTCGGCCAGGCGAAAGGCCTCTTGCACCCATTGGTCCTCACCCAAACGCAATCCACACGCCAACAAGGCCATTCCCATGAGGGCGTTCCATCCGCACAGGCACTTATCGTCGGTGGCCGGACGCACCCGCTGGGTTCTGTGGGCCATCAAGCGCATCCGCACCGCGGCCAGAGCCTCTTCCCATTCTTCTTGCGTTAGGCCCAATGCCTGTGCCTGCTCGGCATCGTTGCACACGCGCAAGAGCACATGGTTGCCGTGCTCCCAGTGGGCTTCTCCGCCCAAACCAAAAGCGTTTCGGGCCCAAGGATAGTCTCCGCCCAAGGCGGCATCGAAGTCGGATTCGGTAAACACGTAGAACTTGCCTTCCTCGCCTTCCGAATCGGCATCCAGAGCGCTGTAGAACAACCCCTCGGGACTGCGCAGCTCCCGCCAACAGAAATCCATGGTTTCGCGCACGATGCGTGCCCATTGCGGATTTTCGGTGCAGGCATATGCTTCTGCATATAAAATGAGCAGCTGTGCGTTGTCGTACAGCATCTTTTCGAAGTGCGGCACCTTCCACATGCCATCCACACTGTAGCGTGCAAAACCACCGCCCACCTGGTCGTAGAGGCCACCAAGGGCCATCTTCTCCAACGAGAGCAGGGTGTAGTCGAGGGTGTGTTGGTCTTGAGCGGTTGAGGCATAGGCCAGCAAAAAGCGGAAATTAGAGGGCAACGGAAACTTGGGGGCGCGGTTGGGTCCGCCCATCACCCTGTCCCACTGCGGTTTCCAGTTCTCTACCATGCGGTGCAGGAGGTCTAACGGATCGGCTTCGCGGGTGTAGGCCTCAGGAGGCAGATCGGGCTGTACCAAACGCTCCATGATGCGGGTACCATACTCCAAAACCCGCTCGGGGTCGTGCATCCAGGTGTGGTTCAGGGCTTCCAGGACCTCCATCCATTTCGAACGCGGAAAGTAGGTGCCTGCATATACGGGCCTGCCATCGGGCAAGCAGAAGCAGTTGAGGGGCCAGCCTCCGTGTCCACTCATGGTTTGCAGGGCCTCCATGTAGATGTGATCCACATCGGGACGCTCTTCCCGATCTACTTTGATGCACACCAAGTGGCGGTTCATCACCTCTGCCGCAGCCGCATCTTCAAACACCTCGCGCTCCATCACGTGGCACCAATGGCATGCCGCATAGCCAATGCTCACCAGAACCAGTTTCTGCTGTTGCCGAGCCGCATTCCACGCCGCATCGCCCCAAGGCTGCCAATGCACGGGGTTGTGCGCGTGCTGGCGCAGGTAGAGGCTGCGTTCGTGGGCCAAACGATTTTCAGGAACAGCTCCTGCTGGATCAGCAGCCATTTTATCAGCTCTCTGTTTTAAACCAACCGGAATACATCAGATAATTGCGGGCAATGCGTTGTACCTCACCGCCAAACAGTTCGGGTGAAAGGTCTTTTACCTTACGCGCCGGAACGCCGGCAAAAACGCTGCCCTCGGGCACTACGGTGCCTTCTAGAAGCACCGCACCGGCGGCAACAATGCTGCGCGCACCCACCACACAGTTGTCCATTACTATGGCACCCATGCCAATGAGCACCTGGTTGCCTATGGTGCAACCGTGCACGATGGCACGATGGCCAATGGAAACATCGTCGCCTATGTGCGTTTGGGTTTTTTCGTAGGTGCAATGGATCACGGCTCCGTCTTGCACGTTCACGCGGTTGCCCATGCGAATGGCGTTTACATCGCCCCGCACCACGGCATTGAACCACACCGAGCATCCATCGCCCATCACCACATCGCCCACCACGGTAGCGTTGGGCGCCACATACACATCGTCGCCAAACCGAGGATGAATGCCTTTAACGGGAAGTATCAACGCCATGGTGTTATTTTATTTCGGGGTGAGCTTCTTTTTTACAACATTCGTGCAATCGCTCGTAGGCGCGTGGGTTTGCCGGAAGGGTGTCGGCATCGTACCCCACATCGGAAACGGCTTTGCGGATGCGGGCCGCGTTGGTTTTGCCGGGCTTGTACCATACGGTAAGCACCCTATTGTCGAGGTTGAGCTTGCTTTCTTTCACGCCTTTCTCAAAGGCCATGGCTTTATCCAGGGTCTCTCGGCACATTTCACACACGACAGAGGTGTGTATTTGCACACAGGCCAGGTTGGGTCCCACCAAGGAGTCGGCAGAAGGCTGAGGAGATGCTCCGAAATGAAGCAGAAAAAGCAATACGAGGTTCATGCTTCAAAGGTACTCGGCTTGCAGGGCATCATCAAGGAAAAAGGATGCACCAAAAAAACCTCACACAAAGGCCTCATCTCATAGAGGAGTTTCAGGGGTTGTTGAGAATTCTTTACTTTTGAATCCAAACCGGATAAACCATGAAAACTCATTTCCTATTGATTGCCGCTGCAGCCCTCATGCTGAGCACTTCGTGTAAAAAAGGCGTTTCATTCGATTATTCTCCAGACGACATTACGTTCTCATACGACACCACCCTTGCGCCCGGCAACTACTCCAAAACCAAATCTCAGAAATACGATTTCGCTGCCATTGCCGGTGGATTTGGCGTGCCGGTAGACAAGCTCTCTCTTCTGAAAGCTCAAAGTGTTCAGGTGGACATTACCACCCCCGGCGTAACCTGGAGCGACTTCGATTCTGCCGAGGTGCGCATGTCTGCCGCCGGCCTGCCCGAGGTGCGCCTGGCCTGGAAACAGCCCATTCCCACATCCACAAGCGGAACCTCGCTTACCTTGGATGTGGATAAAAACCTAAACATTGTTCAATACGGAGCCAAAGGCGAAGTTTTGGTAACCCTGAAACTGAAAGTTAAACGCGCCCTGCAGCCCTTTACCGTTAAGGTTAAAAGGGCAGAAGTGTTTCCCGACATAAAGACCGGACTGTTTTAATACTCAGCCCAAAGCAAACCCAAAACCCGTGCCTCAACGCGGGTTTTTTTGCGCCCGAGCGGTGCCGAAAACATTACTTTTGACCCACTACAACACCATGCAGGATAAACTCAACCAGCTCCGCGAAAAAATAGCCGAAGCCCACCTGGGCGGCGGCCAAGCGCGCATAGACTCGCAACACAAGAAAGGCAAGCTCACCGCACGCGAACGCATAGACCTCTTGCTCGACCCAGGCACCTTCGAAGAAATTGGCATGCTGGTAACGCACCGCGCATCGGAATTTGGACTCGAGCGCGAAAAATACCTCGGCGACGGAGTGGTTACCGGATACGGCAACGTAAACGGCAGACTGGTGTATGTGTTCTCTCAGGACTTCACCGTGTTTGGCGGGTCGTTGTCGGAAACCCACGCAGAAAAAATCTGCAAAATCATGGATCTGGCCATGAAGAACGGCGCCCCCGTTATTGGCCTCAACGACAGCGGTGGAGCGCGCATTCAGGAAGGCGTAGTTTCATTGGGAGGATACGCCGACATCTTCTACCGCAACACCCTGGCTTCGGGCGTGGTGCCGCAATTAAGCGCCATTATGGGCCCCTGCGCGGGTGGGGCGGTGTATTCGCCGGCCATCACCGATTTCATCCTGATGGTGGAAAACACCTCCTACATGTTTGTAACCGGTCCCAACGTGGTAAAAACCGTTACCCATGAAGAAGTGTCGTCTGAAGATTTGGGTGGAGCCTCCGCCCACAGCACCAAATCGGGCGTAACCCATTTTGCCTGCGCCAACGAAGTGGCATGCATTCAGCAAATAAAAACCCTGCTGAGCTTCATGCCTCAAAACTGCGAAGAAGAGGCTCCCCGCGAAGCCTATACGCCCACCGACGAGCGCCGGGAAGTGCTCAGCAGCATCATACCCGCCAACCCCAATCAGCCCTACGACATACGCGAAGTAATTGAAGGCATCATAGATGGAGGGACTTTTTGTGAGGTGCACAAAAACTTTGCGGAAAACATCGTGGTGGGCTTTGCCCGCCTGGGTGGGCGCAGCATAGGCATTGTGGCCAACCAGCCCGCCTTCCTGGCCGGGGTGCTCGACATACACAGCTCCACCAAAGCCGCTCGCTTTGTGCGCTTCTGCGATTCCTTCAACATTCCGCTGCTGGTGCTCGAAGATGTACCCGGCTTCTTACCCGGCACCGATCAGGAGTGGAACGCCATCATCACCAACGGAGCCAAGCTGCTCTATGCCTTCTGCGAAGCCACCGTGCCCCGCATCACCGTTATAACACGAAAAGCATACGGAGGCGCCTACGATGTAATGAACAGCAAACACATTGGAGCCGACCTTAACTACGCCTGGCCAACCGCCGAAATTGCCGTTATGGGAGCCAAAGGCGCGGCCGAAATCATCTTCAAAAACGAAATTGCCAAAGCCGCCGATCCGGCCGCCAAGCTCAAAGAAAAAGAGCAGGAATACCTCGAGCACTTCGCCAACCCCTACCGAGCCGCCGAACGCGGATTTGTAGACGAGGTAATTGAGCCCGCCGTTACGCGCGCCAAGCTCATACGCGGGTTTGAGATGCTCCAAAACAAAGCCGCTACCCTGCCCCGAAAAAAGCACGGAAACATTCCCCTGTAACCCACAGCAGCAAAGGCACCAACAAACCCGGTTCAGCACCTCAAAAAGAAGCACCCCACGTGCTTCTTTTTTTTGAAGCATGCCCAGGGGTGTAACTTTTCCGCCTGCGCCTCCTCTTATGAAGGTTTAAACCCTTCAGCGCATGCACACGACCCTTACCCCAAAACCTTTTGCAGAAACCACCAAACAGGCAAAACGGGCATACAAAAACGCCCATCCATTGACCATGGGGGCCAAAAGCACGTTTCGTATCTTGAAAACAGCCGCCTACATTTGCCCCATGTCTTTTTTTAGAACTCTTCTCGGCCTCGTTGCACTTCACGCATGGGCAGCCTCTGCTAACGCCCAAGAACAGCCCACCGAACGCGCTTCGGTCTTGTGCGCCCAATCCAAAAAACAAGCCGCTGCCCGCACCGCCGTGGTGGCCAACCCCTTTGTTGCCTTAGAACGCAAATACGACACTCGTTATCACCACCTCGACCTGCAATGCGAGCGAAACAACCTTAATATTATAGGTAAAGTGCGCACCCTTGCGCTGGTAACCCAAGGCCCCCTCGATACCTTTGCCCTGGAGCTGCACCCCAACCACACCATAGACAGCGTGCGCATAAACGGCATCCTGCGGCCCGTGTTCCGCTCCCAAAACGAGGTGCGCATTCCTATGCCATCGCAGTCAGCCGGAACGTATGTAGATGCAGAGGTGTGGTACCACGGCACCGCACCCAACTCCGGGTCGGCAGCCATTGGAAACGGCTACAGCACCGCCACTTCTCCTTCTTGGGGCAACCAGGTTACCTGGTCGCTCAGCCAACCCTATTCGGCCTACGAATGGTGGCCGTGCAAACAACAATTAACCGATAAAATTGATTCGGTTCGGGTGTGGATCACCAGCGACAGCCTCAACAAAGCCGGATCCAACGGCGTGCTCGAGCGCGTGGTAAACGTGGGCAACGGCAAGCGCCGCCACGAGTGGTTCAGCCGAAACCCCATCGATTATTACCTCATCTCCATTGCCGTAGCCAAATACGTTGACTTTTCGTTCTACGCCTACCCCGCCAACAGCGACTCGGTGCTCATTCAAAACTACATCTACGACAACCCCCAAACCCTGCCCAACTTCCAAAACGACATCCTCGATACCCGCGATATGCTGGAGTTGTATTCCGATTTGTTTGGCCCCTATCCTTTTGCCAATGAAAAATACGGGCACTGCATGGCTCCATTCAGTGGAGGCATGGAGCACCAAACCATGACCAGCCAGGGCTTCTTCAATTTCTCCCTCACCGCCCACGAGCTCACCCACCAGTGGTTTGGCGATTACGTAACCTGCAAAACCTGGAGCGACATCTTTGTAAACGAGGGCTTTGCCAGCTACGGAGAGCAACTGGCCATTGAATTCCTGCAAGGCGCAACCCAGGCGACCTCCAATATGAACGGGGTGCACACCAGCGTTATGCAACAGCCGGGGGGCAGTGTGTGGTTTGCCGATACCACCAGCGACAACCGCATCTTCGACAGCCGCTTGTCGTACGACAAAGGAGCCGCCGTGCTGCACACCCTCCGCTACGTAATCAACAACGACAGCCTCTTCTTCCTGAGCCTGCGCAACTACCTGCAACAATACGCCTTTGGCAACGCCACTAACCTCGAATTCTTTGCCTCGGTAGAAGCCACCACCGGCCTCACCCTCACCAACTTCGTTCAGGAGTGGATATATGGTCAAGGTTATCCTACCTACAGCCTGCGCTGGGGGCACAACGGAGCGGGTACCCTGCGCCTCATCCTTTCCCAAACCGCCAGCGCCCCATCGGCCACACCCCTGTTCACCAATCCCCTGGATTTGGGCATTACCGTGGGCGGCACCCAAACCATCATGCGCCTGCCCAACGCAGCCCTGGTAGATACCCTTGATGTGCCCATGGTGCAAGTGCCTACAGCCATTTCCATTGACCCCAAAAACTGGGTGGTAAACAAGGTGGGCACCTTGGTTAAAGACAATGCCCTCTTTACGGGCATCAACGATGTGGCGGTTTCTCGCTTAAAGCTGGTGCCCAACCCCGTGCGCGATCTGCCTCTGCGTTGGGTGGGCGGTGTGTCTCCTGAGCAATGGCAGGTATTTTCATTAGACGGACGCATGGTGCTGCAAGGCAACCGCAACGATCTGCCCAACGCTGATGCCCTGGCTCCCGGAGCCTATCACATACGCTGGATGGAAGCCAACGGAGCTTCCGGACACCAGACCCTCGTAAAGCCTTAATACATGACAGAAGCCCCTCCGGTGCGCATAGCCAAAGGTCCGGTTGGGGCTCTTTTGCTTGCTCTGGCTTTGCTGTTGGGGCTCTACGGCGAAAGCCTGAGAAACGCCAACCACGTGTATTTCGCAACCGGAGGCGATGGCTTGCTCACCTACTCCGAGGCCGCCTACCACATACGACACGACAGCACAGCCGGGCACTACCGGGGCATGAACTACCCCTTTGGCGAATCCATCTTCTTCACCAGCTCCCTGCCTGCCCTCACCAATACCTTAAAGTTATTAAACCAATGGCTGCCCATCGAAAATAACATCGTAGGCATCATCAACCTAAGCTTATTAATTGGGCTCTTGCTCAGCGCCTGGTTCTCGGCCAAGCTCCTGGAAACCTTCTCCCTGCCATGGTGGTGGGTGGCTGCCGGCGGATTCCTGTGGGCCATGGGCTCGCCTCAACTGCATAGACTAAGCGGTCATTTTGCCCTGGGCTGGGCCTTCTTAACCCCGTGGGCCCTCTACCGCTGGCGCCTCTTCAGCCAAAACGCCTCTTGGAAAAACAGCCTGGCCATTGCCGCCCTCTTGGTGGTGGCCGGACTCATCATGGCCTATCAGCTTGCCTTTTTGCTGTTAATGCTGGGAGCCTTTTGGGTGGTTGCGCTGGTGCAAAAAGAAAACTGGGGGCGCGCCTCACTCAGCCTCTTGCTCCATGCCGCGCTGCAAATGGTCTTGCCCCTGGTGCTGGTTACCCTGCTCATGGCCGACACCGGAGCAGAGCGCACCGCTTTTCCCTGGGGCTTTTTTGTGTTTCTGAGCACCTGCAAATCGGTATTTTACCCATTGAGCTTATTGTGGCACGATGGGTATCCGAACTGGTTTGGCGATGGTGCGCCAGAATGGGAAGGCGTGGCGTTTTGCGGCACCCTGAGCGCCATCACCACAATTATCTTTCCCATCCTCATGCTGTTTAAACAGGTGAGGGCTTTGTTTGCCCAAAGCGCGCTGCGCTTTCTGCTGGCCTGCTACGCCGTTAGCATAGTGGCCCTCTTGCTGGCTATGGGCTACCCCTGGCTCTTCGGTTGGGCCAAGCCCTTGCTGGCATGGGTAGGCCCACTCCGTCAACTGAGGGCGCTCGGGCGATTTTCATTGCTTTTTTATTATGCCATGGGAGCCTGTACCTATCTGGTTTGGGGCGCCCTGCTGCTGCAGCTCAAAAAACCCTTGCAGATTGGGCTTACCTTGGCAGCACTTGGCGCATCGGCCATAGACGTTGCCGCCATACACTACCCCTTTTGTCAAACCCTACCCAACCGCTTGCCCGCCTTCGACCAGGCCATGCACGGTGGCAAAGACCTGCAACGCCATTTGGGCATCAACCCCAAAGACTATCAGGCTACTCTGCCCCTCTCCTTTTCCCACATCGGATCGGAAAACTATTGGTGCATGGGCGATGCCCAGGCTTTTGAGCAAGCCTTGCAACTGGGATTGGAAACCGGCTTGCCCACCATGGGCTGCAGCCTCAGCCGCACGGCCCTCAGCCAAACCTACGATCTGGTGCGCCTGGTGCAACCCGGCAATGCCCCCTTGCATTGGCCATTGGGCACGCATCCAACAAAACCCTTTCTTGTTATAAAAGGTCCGGGGGCTATGCGCCCCTTTGAAACGGCCCTGTGGAAAGCCGCCCATCCCTTGCCCACCGACTCCGCGTGGCGCACCCTCAGTCCTTCCGAATGGGAAGAGGTGCACGCCGATTGGAAGCAGCGCAACCTGGCCCTAACCCCAAGCCCATTCAAAGGCATTCGATGCACCTTCAACAACCAAGCAAACCCATTGGGCTTGGAGGGCAGCGGAGCCTTTACCTGCGCCTACCAGCAGCGCAACACCTTACTGCAAACCCTCCTGCCCGATACCACCTCGCAATTAACCCTAAGCTGGTGGATGGCCAACTTCACCACCGACCTCATCCCACGCGGATCCTTAGAAGTGCTGTGGCGCAACCCCCAGGGCACCGTGCTCAAAGGCGACTACCCCAACCTAAACATGAACCTGGTGATGCTGCAGAACCACTGGGGACTCATCCGCATAGCCCTGCAACGCCCACCCATGGCCACCTCCGTTGAAGTAACCGTTTGGAACGAAAACCTCATAAAGCCCGCCGCCCTGGTGGTAGATGAGCTTTGGCTGCACCCCGCTGCTGAAGCCAACCCCACCGACGATGGAGCCTGGAGGATGGTGAACAACGAACGATACCAACGCACCCCATGAAACCCATACGCTGGATTGCGCTTGCCCTATCGCTTACAGCCCTTCTGTATTCCGCCTCCTTGAACCTCAGACGAAACACCCGCACACGAGTCATCACCTCCGATGCCGAAGGCTATTACCAATACCTTCCGGCTTGGTTCATACACCACGACTGGTCAGATCAACCCTATGCCTTTCCCCTGCCCAACGGAAAACCCTTCAACAAATACACCTGCGGCGTGGCCATTCTGCAGATGCCCTTCTTTGCTGCGGCACGCCTTGCCGAAACCGCCCTTGGCTTGGAGGGCGAACATGGAAAGGGATCTGTGTACCAGGAAGCCATTGCCCTTTCCAGCGTGGTGTACACCGTGCTTGGACTCTGCTTACTCCTTAACCTGCTGCTGAGGCACCTCAAACCGGCAGCCGCTTGGGCTACCATAGCCGTGTTGCTCTTCGGCACCAACCTCTTCTACTACTGCACCGGAGAGCCCGGCATGTCGCATGCCTATAGCTTTTTTCTAATAGCCGCCGTGGTAAGGCTCACCCCGGGGTGGTGGCAGCTCAAAAGCCCCTGGCAAACCCTTGGTCTGGCCTGGGCCATTGCCCTGGCCGCTCTGGTTCGTCCAACCAACGCGGTGGTGGTGCTGTTTCCTCTGCTGGCCGGCATAACCTCGGCACGTCAACTGGGCCTGCGCATCAAAACCCTCGTGCAGCAGCCCCTGCACTTCATCCTCATCCTCAGCGCTCTATTGGTGTGGATTCCTCAGGTGCATTACTGGCATCTCATCACCGGAAAATGGTGGGTGTATTCCTATGAGTACTCCTACAAGCACGAAGCCTTCATCTATTGGGCCAGTCCCCGCCTGGTGCAAACCTTGCTGGGTTTCCAAAGCGGGTGGCTGGTGTACGCGCCCTTAATGGTACTGGCGTTTTTGGGGTGGAGGGCCCTGCGCCAATCCTCTATTGGTGCTCTGGCGCTCCCGGCGGCCACCTGCTTCCTGCTCACCTGGTACCTCTGCAGCTCATGGTGGGCCTACACCTTCTCGGCCAGTTTCGGATACAGGGCCTTGTGCGAGCACGGCGCGTACATGGCCTTGCCCCTGGGCGCGTGGCTCAACCGCCAACTTTTTGTGGGAGCCCGATGGAGACGAATGGCCCTGGTGGCCGCCCTCGGTTGGGGCTGCAAAGGATCCGTTGCCATGGCCTGGCACTACCGCGCCCCCTGGGACGGTCCGGGCTTTCCCTACAGCCGGTTCAAACACGAGCTGAAACGAGCCTACCGCATCCCTCTTCCTAAAAAATACGTGCCCTACGAAGGAAACGCCCCTTGGCCTTCCACCCCAAACCCCTGAGGCACAGAAACGCTTTCCCCAAACTTTTCCTACCTTCGCGCAGTTTTCAACAAACCCTTGTTCGGAATTTGTTCGTATTGCTCTAATCAAAAGAAACCATGTTCGGACCAAAGAAAACAGCCTTCATGACACGCAACACCGAGGTTGAGACCAGCTCCATAAACACCCTTGGAACCGGCACCACCATCACCGGCGACATCGTTACCAACGGAGACATCCGCATCAACGGAACCCTCCACGGATCCATCTCCAGCAAAGGAAAAATAGTGATTGGCCCAACCGGCGTGGTACAGGGCGACATCTCCTGCAGCAACGCCGACATCTTCGGCACCATCACCGGAAACGTATCGGCCTCCGAGCTGCTGGCCCTCAAAGCCTCTGCCAACATCAAAGGCGACCTTTCTGCCGGCAAACTGGCCATAGAGCCGGGCGCAGCCTTCACCGGAGGTTGCCAAATGGGCGCCGTA
The DNA here is from genome assembly GCA_040374085.1 of Flavobacteriales bacterium. GTDB lineage: Bacteria > Bacteroidota > Bacteroidia > UBA4408 > UBA4408 > JBEIVB01. Next base: position 16,490 of record JBEIVB010000020.1, read on the forward strand.
GTAAAAGAAATGAGCCTCAGCGATGCAGGACGAGACAAGAAAAAAGCCGAAAAAATCGCTTAACGATTACGCCCGCTACAGCAGCATGGGCTTTAAGATGATCGCCATCATCTTGGTAGGTCTTTGGGGCGGTCGTAAGCTCGATGCTTATGTGAAACCCCGCGTGCCGGTGTTTACCATTGGCCTTACCCTGGGGGCGCTGGGCGCTGCTCTGTACACCCTGTTTAAAGAAATAGGAAAACCCAACTCGTGACCCCCGGGGCCTCTCGATTCATTCTTCAGGCAGGCTTACTAGCCGTGTGCATAAGTGCACTCTCTTTTTGGTTGCTGCCCTATGCCTACCCTACAGGCAATGCCTGGGTGCTGCACCTCTCCAATCTCTTCCAACTGGTTATGGCCATTGCCGTTCACATGGCCCTCATGAAAGCTTCCACCGGCAGAGTGCAACGCTTTGTGCCCAACTTCATGCTGGCCACTACCCTAAAACTGCTCCTCAATCTGGGCGTAATTGTGGTGTATGCCTTTACCCACCGAAGCCAAGCCGCCTTTTTCATTGCCACCTACTTCGTGCTCTACGTCCTCTACACCACGCTGGAGATAACCGCCCTGCTCAAGCACCTCAAAGGCGGCGAAACGCAAGGCCATGGACAATAATGAAAAGGCTTTAAAAAAAGCCCGCGAACACCGGGCCGATACCCTCGCCTTTGTCAAAAGCCTTAAGCGAACCAAACCCCAACAGCTCGACGAGGCTTTTCATAACGCCCACGAGGAGGTGTTTGCCCAAACCGATTGCCTGGCCTGTGCCAACTGCTGCAAAACCACCAGCCCCATTTTCCGGGATGTAGACATAGACCGCCTTGCAAAAGCCCTGCGCATGAAACCCTCGGCCTTTAGCGAACGCTACCTGCGCCTGGACGAAGACGGACATTGGGTGCTGCAACAAAGTCCCTGCGCCTTTTTGCTGCCCGACAACCGCTGCAGCGTGTACGATCACCGACCCGGGGCTTGCCGCGAATACCCCCACACCAACCGAAAAAAAATGCACCAGCTGCTCACCCTTACTGCGCGCAACGCCGAGGTGTGTCCTGCCGTGTGGCACATCGTGGAAAAACTCAAAGAAATCCGCGCTTAATCTTTGCCGCCCTCTTCGGCCACCACATACAAGGGCCGCCCCCGAACATCGGAGTTGATGCGGCTTAAGTACTCGCCCATAATGCCCAAACTAAAAAGCTGAACCCCACCCATAAACATGCTGGAAATGATGAGGGATGTCCAACCGGTAATGGCTTGGTTGAGGAAGAAGCGCGAGTACAATGCATAGAGGATGATGATGAAGGCCACCACCGAAAAGAAAAAGCCAAGAACCGAGGCCAGTTTCAGTGGAGTATTGGAAAAAGCCGTGATGCCATCGAAGGCAAAGCGCAGCATTTTGCGGTAGGTGTAGCCGGTTTTTCCGGCATGGCGGGCATCTCGGTCGTAGGTTACCTCGGCAGTTGGAAACCCAAGCCAGGCAATCTGCCCCCTCAGGAATTTGTGGCGCTCGGGCATGGCCTTTAAGGCTTGCACCACCTGAGCGTCCATCAAGCGAAAATCACCGGTGTCGAGCGGTATGTCGATGTGGGTGATGCGCCGCATCAAACGGTAAAACAAAGCTGCGGTGACGCGCTTGGCCCAGGATTCGCCCTTGCGGCGGCGCCTGCGGGCCACCACCACTTTGGCTCCGGTCTCATAGGCCCGGTAGAGCTCGGATATCAACTCGGGCGGATCCTGAAGGTCGCCGTCCATTACCACCACCACCTTGCCTCTTGCCGCATCCAACCCGGCGCTGGTGGCAATCTGGTGCCCAAAGTTTCGGCTGAAACTCCGGTAACGCAGCGCCCCGTCTTCCTTCACCAGCTTGCGCAGCACGGCCAAACTCCCATCCCGGCTGCCATCGTCCACCATCACCACCTCATAGCTGAGGTCCATCTGAGCAAACACCTTACGCAACCGCTCCAGCATCAACGGAATGTTGTGCTCCTCATTGAACACCGGAACCACCACCGATACCTCGGGCAAAGAGCCCTGCATCTGCTCATTCATATTCCTTGAAATGCTTTACGCTTATATTTGGTGCAAACGAAAGTACATGAAAAAGCGCATTGGGGTGTTGGGCAGCCTGGCCATACTGTGGGGCTGTGCCCAAGAACCCTCCACCGGATTGCCTCAAACCCGCACCTACCGGCAATCGTTTGAACCCGACCAGTTCTGGATCAACATGAAAACGGCCAAAGCAGTTCCCGGTGCCCACAGCGGATCCTGGGCAGCCTCGCTCGACTCGAGCGTGGAGTATGGCCCCGGTTTAGAAGAGCGCCTGGCCGACCTGGCCACCACCGCCCCAAAAGAGGTAACCGTAAAGGCCTGGCTGAAGCTGAAAATTCCGCCCCAAAAGCTAACTCTGGTGGTGGCGGTAGACGATGTGCCCAACCAAGAATCGCGCTTTTGGTCGGGAACACCCATCAATAAAATCATACAGGAAACCGAGGTGTGGAAAGAGCTTTCCATTACCATTCCCCTTAAAGGAAGCTTCAACGCCAACGATCACCTCAAAGTGTATTTCTGGAACGAGGCCCGAGAAAAAGTCCTGATCGACGATTTCTCCGTTTCATTGAAATAACTCAAAAAAAATAAAGAGAGGACAAGGCCTCTCTCTATAACCAAACACAATCAAGGTTCCTCCAAACCACAAATTGTTTCTTTACCTGAAACCAGAACGCAACACATGAGGGTTATGGTTTACTTGCGGTGTATGTTTCTTCTGTTTCCTGCGCCCAATGAGGGCCACAGCGATTATAACAGGAAGGTGCTTTTTTGAAATCGGCCGCAAAGGTAAATATATTTTATTAAAAACTATATAATGATTGTTAATTTATTTGATGCCCCTGCGTTTTTCTTTTGAAAAAACCCACAACCATCATAATAGGATATGGATTATGATAAGGCCTAATCACACCCGCAAAAAGAAAGGAAGTGTTTACAAGCACTTGAAATAATCAAAGGGCTCGAGGCATTGGTTGCACTGATACAGTGCTTTGCACGCCGTAGAGCCAAACTGGCTTACCATACGGGTATCCTTAGAGGCGCAACGCGGACAGGCCACCTCGGGGTCGTCTAACCCCAACAAACCGCGCTTGCTAGCGCTGCTGCCCACCGGCGGAGCAATGCCATAAGCCCGGAGCTTCTCCATAGCATCGGAAGGAATCCAGTCGGTGGTCCAGGCTGGAGCATAGCGGGTGTGCATCTCCACGGGACCAAAGCCTGCAGCCTCCAGGTGCTCGCGCACGCTTTTCTCCATAGCCCCCATAGCCGGGCAACCGCTGTAGGTGGGCGTCATCACCACACGCGTGCCTCCCTGCTCCAACACTACAGCCTCGCGCACCACGCCCAGATCGAGGATGCTGAGCACCGGAATCTCCGGATCGGGAATGTGCGCCAACACGGGCCGTATGCGGGCATCGATGTGCGGAAGATCCACTTGTTTCATGCCGCAAAGATAGGCCGGTTAACGGGCCGAAAAGAAATGCAAAAAAAGGCAGATTCAACCCCAACCGCCAAACGCGGCAAGGCCCGCTTTTGCCCTACCTTTGTGCCCATCATGGAACCAACACCGGACATTGCTCAAGCCGAAGCCGATATTGTAGAAGAGTTTGCCTTCTTCGATTCGTGGATGGACAAGTATGAGCACATCATCGAAATGGGCAAATCCTTGCCTCCTATGGATCCATCCCTCAAAACCGAAGAGCGCCTCATCAAAGGCTGCCAGAGCCGCGTGTGGCTTGCCTCTTCCCTCACACCCCAAGGCATGCACTTCGAGGCAGACAGCGACGCCATCATCACCAAAGGCATCATAGCCCTCATCATCCGCGTGCTTGAGAACCAACCTCCTGCCAACGTAGTACAAGCCCCCCTGCAATTCATACAAGCCATTGGCCTGCAAGAAAACCTCTCTCCCACCCGCGCCAACGGACTGCTCTCTATGATCAAACAAATCAAACTCGATGCCTTTGCCCTGCAAAGCGCCGCCTCATCCAACGATTAATACACCATGCCCGCCATCATCCGCACCGAAAACCACGACCTCACCAACCTCGTAATCGAGGCCCTCAAAACCTGCTACGACCCCGAGATTCCGGTCGACATCTGGGAGCTGGGCCTGATCTACGAGGTAAACATCAACGAAAAGAATGAGGTGCACATCATGATGACCCTCACCTCTCCATCGTGCCCTGTGGCCGAAACCCTTCCACCCGAAACCGAGCAAAAGGTGCGCGAGGTGCCCGGCGTTGCAGAGGCCAAGGTGGAAATCACCTTTGAACCGCCCTGGGAAAAAAGCATGATGAGCGAAGTGGCTCAGCTCGAACTGGGCTTTATGTAATCTCCTGTTGAAATGGACGCATCCGACAAGATTCAGAACCGGGTGGCCAACAGCGGCCTCATTTCCCTCGACCTAGAAGAGCACTTCCCGGCCGGCAACCGAGTGGGGTTCGATCTTGCACCACTGCTCTTTCAGGGACTTATGCTGAAAGAAGCCGACTTCCGCAGTGCCTTGCGCACCCTGGATTGGGGCCCCTACCGCGGAGCCCACGTGTTTTTGTTCTGCAGCACCGACGCCATAATACCTACCTGGGCCTGGATGCTGCTTGCCTTGCACCTCGAGCCTGTGGCCGCCACGGTGGTGATGGGAACCGAATCTGACCTAAACCGGATCCTCTGGCAAAAAACCATAGATGCCCTGCCCCTCGAGCCCTACCGCGATGCGCGCGTGGTGGTAAAAGGCTGCAGCCACCTGCCCGTGCCCGATGCCGCCTTTGTGCAGCTCAGCACCCGCCTGGGCCCTGTGGTGAAAAGCCTCATGTTTGGCGAGCCCTGCAGCACGGTTCCCCTGCTCAAGCGCAAGCCCGATGCCAAAGGGCAATCTACGGGGCAATCCGAAACGGCATGATGCCCTTTCTTTCGGAACCCGCTGTGCTGGCCGGTTTGGGACTGGTTTTAGCCACCCTGATTGCGGTAATTTTATATGCCATACGCATAAAAAGCCTGTTGGGTGCATTTCCTGCCTTGGAAAAGACCCATGCCTTGCCTCCACATCATCTGCCCAAAGTAGTGGTGCACGTTAGCCTGCACAACCAGGCCCACACCCTGCCGGCATTCCTGCACTCCATACGCCAACAACTTTATCCACCCGGTAGCGTAACTTGGTGGTTTACCAACGACGCCTCCACCGATGAAGGATCGGAAATGCTGAAACGCTTTGCCCAAGAAAATCGAGATTTGGATGTGCACATGTTTCATAACACCAAACAAATGGGCAAAAAAGCCAATCTGCTGGCAGCCATTGCCCGATGCACCGAGCCCATCATGCTCCTCACCGATGCCGATGTGGTGCTGCCTCCGGTTTGGTTGGCCGCTATGGTTTCTCGCCTCCAAAACCCCGGGTGCGCGCTGGTGGTGGGTCCTGTGGCCCAAAACCTGGGGTCCCACACAGGATTGGATGGCTTTCAGGAGGTGGAGTATGCTTGCCTCAGCGCCATTACCCTGGCCTCGGCCAATGCGGGCAATCCCCTCATGGCCAGCGCCTGCTCCATGGCGTTTAAACCCGCCTGCCTGCCCCAAGGAGAAGAATGGATGCACCGCGAGTGGAGCTCGGGCGACGATGTGTTTCTGTTGCACGCCATGGTGCAGCAGCACGGTGCCCAAGCGGTTTGTGCAGCAGTTGATGCCCAAGCCACGGTATGCACCCAGCCGGCTCCATCGTTCGTTGCCTACCTGAAACAGCGCGTGCGCTGGGCCGGAAAATCTAAGGCCTATCCGGCCCAAGCCACTGCCCGGTTCGCTGCACTGGTTTGGAGCGTGCATGCCCTCATGGCCATTTGCTTTTTATTATTTCCCAAGCCCGCCCTGGCCGCCCTGGCCATAAAAATAGCCTCCGATTATGCGCTGTTCTCACAAGTAGGAACCCGGCTCGGCGCCACCCCGCAACCCTTTTGGCGATGCGCCACCTACTCAGCCCTTCAGGTGCCCCTCTACACCCTGGTTGGAATCGCCGCCCTGCTCGCACCAAAACAAAACAAGGGCTGGACACCACATCAAGCCACACGCCCCCACCAATCAGCATAGGTTGCTGCTGCGCCCTGGTCTACTTCCCACTCACGCGCATCCATCGGAACACGCTACCCATCAACCTTTCCATTAAGCCCTGTTTGCACAAGAGATTTCTGTAAAAAGTCAGTGTAAGAGATCTGTGTAAAGCGAAGCACAACTTCGGGCTTACAACCTTTTTTGAGTCACTCGCCCTACTCAGTTCAACCACCTTTCAGTTCAACACCCTCATCTGGTAAATCTGGTAAAAGCGAAGTTGTACTTCGCTTTCCCAACCAAGCCGAACGCCAAAATCGAGGTACGGACTGCCTTGCCCTATCCAATGTTCGAAGACCGCGCCACTCGGCAGCCTAAAGCCCGAAGTACAACTTCGGGCTTACAACCTTTTTTTGAGTCACTCGGCCTACTCAGTTCAACCACCTTTCGGTTCAACCCTCATCTGGTAAAAGCGAAGTTGTACTTCGCTTTCCCAGCCAAGCCGACCGCCAAAATCGAGGTACGGCCCACCCTGTCCTATTTAAAGGTTGTGCTTCAGCACCAAAAGGCCTGCGCAGATGCCCGCCCAACCCATTGCAATCCTCATAAGGTTTTCTACCTTTGCGGCCGATTTTGAATCGGAACCCTTCTAAGGTCCATCCATGCTCCGTAAACGCTCGATTTTCGCCCTAATTGCATTCGCAACTGCCTTGTTTTCAGGGATGTTCACCCCCTCCATGGCTCAGGAAGAGCCTGAGGCCCATGCCGCAGAAGCCCACAGCGCTGAACATACGGCCCACCCAAAAGAAAAGTTCAACGCCGGAAAGCTCATCCTCGAGCACGTTTCCGATGCCCACGAGTGGCACGTAATGACCCTCGGCAGCAACGGACCCCATCCGAAACACATAGCCTTGCACCTGCCGGTAATCGTGTACAGCAAGGCCAAGGGCATCTCTGTGTTTTCGTCTGCCCAATTCGTAAACCACGAAACGCACCAGCCCCAGGCCTACAGCGGCTATCGCCTCGAAGAGAATAAGATTGTGTCCGAAGACCCAAGCGAGGTGTTCTACGACCTTTCCATCACCAAGAACGTATTCGCTTTGCTCATCAGCCTGTTGGTGATGTCGGTTATCTTCCTCTCGGTGGCCTCTGCCTACCGCAAGCGCGGAAACAACCAAGCGCCCCGCGGTCTGCAATCTTTTGTTGAGCCTCTCATCGTGTTCATCCGCGACGAGGTAGCCAAGCCCTCCATCGGTCCGCGTTACGAGCGCTTCTTGCCCTTCCTGCTCACCGTTTTCTTCTTCATCTTCATCAACAACCTTCTGGGCCTTATCCCCATCCTTCCGGGTGGAGCCAATGTAACCGGCAACATTGCCGTTACCATGGTGTTGGCGCTCATGGTGTTTTTCATTACCACGTTTTCGGCCAAAAAAGACTACTGGATCCACATCTTCAACACTCCCGGCGTTCCGTGGTGGTTGAAATTTCCGGTTCCATTAATGCCCATCATCGAGCTCGTAGGCGTCATCAGCAAGCCCTTGGTTCTCTGCCTCCGTTTGTTTGCCAACATCACCGCCGGCCACATCATTGCCCTGGCCTTTTTCAGCCTCATCTTCATTTTTGGTGAAATGAGCGCAGGTGTAGGCTACGGCGTATCGGTGGCCTCGGTAGCCTTTACCATTTTCATGAACTTCCTGGAACTGCTCGTTGCCTTCCTGCAGGCCTATGTGTTTACGCTGCTGGCCTCTTTGTATTTCGGTGCTGCACTGGAAGAACATCATCACGAAGAAGCCCATCATTAACCCAACCCTGTAAACCCGCCGAAAGGCACTTTTAATAACCCCAAAACCCAAATCAACATGACAACTTTAATGACGTTGCTGCAAGAAACTGCGAACATGGCCGTAGCAAAAGCCGGAGCCGGTATCGGTGCTGGTATTGCTGCCCTTGGTGCAGGAATGGGCATTGGTCGCATCGGTGGCTCTGCCCTCGAGTCGATCGCCCGTCAGCCTGAAGCTCAGGGTGACATCCGCTCCAACATGATCGTGGCCGCCGCCCTTGTAGAAGGTGCTGCTTTCTTTGCCATCGTAGTGTGTCTGCTGATCCTGTTCATCTAACCCGAACCGGATTGGAAAAAACAAACCACCGCGCAACGATTGGTTGCCCGGTGGTTTTTAACCGAACAACCACATTATCCTTATAAAAATCGTTTCGTCATGGAATTAGTAACCCCCGGCATTGGACTCATCTTCTGGATGACCCTGTCTTTTGGGATTGTGTTTTTCCTGCTGCGTAAATTCGCTTGGGGCCCCATTCTGGGCATGATCAAAGAGCGGGAAGAAAGCATTGAAAAAGCCCTGAAAGCGGCTGAGAATGCCAAAGAAGACCTGAAGCTGTTTCAATCGCAAAACGAGAAGCTGATGCAGGAAGCCCGCGCCGAGCGCGACGCCATGCTCAAAGAAGCCCGCGAAATGCGCGAGAAGATGCTGAACGATGCCAAGGAGAAAGCCGGGTCGGAAGCCGAGCGCATCCTGGCCTCTGCTCGTCAGGAAATCACCAACGAGAAGAACGCCGCCATCAACCAAATCAAAGATCAGGTGGCTACGCTCAGCGTGGAAATCGCGGAGAAGATCCTGCGCAGCGAGCTCAGCAGCGACGAGAAGCAGAAGTCCCTCATGCAGAACCTCCTCGCCGAGGTAAAACTCAACTAAAGGCCCGCCCTCATGGTGAACACCAAACTTGCTGCACGCTACGCCCAAGCCTTGCTCGACCTTGCCCTTGAGCAAAACAAGCTGGATGCGGTGCAGGCCGATATGAAGTGGCTGCTTGCCTTGTTGCACGAAAACCGCGACCTGGGCCTGCTCCTGAAAAGCCCCATCATCAAAGCCGATAAAAAGGAGATGACCTTGGTTGCCATTATGCAAAGCCACATTCAGGAGCTGAGCATGACCTTCATCCGACTGGTTGCCCGCAAACGCCGCGAACAAGACATTCCCCCCATGGCCGAAGAATTCCTTCGCTTGGTGGCCGATTATAAAAACATCCAACAAGTTGTGCTCACCGCCGCCACGCGCGTAGATGCTACCCTCGTTGAACAAGTAAAAAACCTCACCCAAGAAGCCACCGGCTCTGAGGTAGAAATCATTCAGCGCGTAAACCCTGCCCTCATCGGCGGATTCGTGCTCAACATAGGCGACAAGCAGTTCGACAGCAGCATCGCCACCCGCATCAAACGGGTAAAACGCAAACTCACCGAAACAAAAATCTGATCTCTCATTCCTCAACCACATGGCAGATGTGAAACCCGCAGAAGTATCTGCGATCATCCGGCAACAGCTCTCCGGCTTTAAAAGCGAAGCTGAACTCGAAGAAGTAGGTACCATCCTTCAAGTAGGCGATGGCATTGCCCGTATCTACGGACTATCCAATGTTCAATCGGGTGAGCTCATTGAGTTCGACAACAGCCTAAAAGGCATTGTGCTCAACCTCGAAGAAGACAACGTTGGTGCTGTAATTTTGGGCTCCAGCACCGGCATCAAAGAAGGAGACACCGTGCGCCGCACCCGCAAAATCGCCTCCATTCCGGTGGGCGAAGGCCTATTGGGCCGTGTGGTAGATACCCTGGGTAACCCCATAGACGGCAAAGGCGCCGTGGCAGGAGAAACTTTTCAGATGCCCCTCGAGCGCAAAGCTCCGGGTGTTATCTACCGCCAGCCGGTTAACGAGCCCCTCCAAACCGGCATCAAGGCCATTGACGCCATGATTCCGATTGGACGCGGACAGCGCGAGCTCATCATCGGCGACCGCCAAACCGGTAAGACCGCCGTGGCCATCGATACCATCATCAACCAGAAAGAATTCTACGACAAGGGCGAACCGGTGTTCTGCATCTACGTTGCCATAGGCCAGAAAGGCTCTACTGTTGCCTCCATCGTAAAAACCCTCGAAGACTGCGGTGCCATGAAATACACCGTGGTGGTTTCGGCTACCGCCTCCGACCCTGCTCCTATGCAGTTCTACGCGCCTTTTGCAGGTGCCGCCATCGGCGAATACTTCCGCGATACCGGCCGCCCGGCCCTTATCGTGTACGATGACCTTTCTAAGCAAGCTGTAGCCTACCGCGAAGTATCCCTCCTCTTGCGCCGTCCGCCCGGACGCGAAGCCTACCCGGGCGATGTGTTCTATCTGCACAGCCGTTTGCTGGAGCGTGCCGCAAAAATCAACGCCAGCGACAGCATTGCTCAGCAAATGAACGACCTGCCCGAAACCTTGAAAGGCAAAGTAAAAGGCGGGGGATCGCTTACCGCCTTGCCCATCATCGAAACCCAGGCAGGCGACGTTTCGGCTTACATCCCAACCAACGTAATCTCCATCACCGACGGACAGATCTTCCTCGAGTCGAACCTCTTCAACTCCGGTGTGCGTCCTGCCATCAACGTGGGCATCTCGGTATCGCGCGTAGGCGGCAATGCCCAGATCAAATCCATGAAAAAAGTGGCGGGCACCTTAAAGCTCGATCAGGCTCAGTACCGCGAACTGGAGGCCTTCTCTAAGTTCGGATCCGACCTCGATGCCGCCACCAAAGCCGTTCTCGACAAAGGCTCGCGCAACGTGGAAATCCTAAAGCAGGGCCAGTTCTCTCCGCTTTCGGTAGAGAAGCAGATCGCCATCATCTACTGCGGCACCAAAGGCCTGTTGCGCAGTGTGCCCATCGCAAAAGTGAAAGCATTTGAAGCCGACTACCTTTCTGTGTTGGAAGCCAAGCACGCCACCATCCTTTCCGACCTCAGGGCCGGTAAGTACACCGACGAAATCACCAACACCTTAGAGGCAGTTGCCAAAGAAGTGGCCAAGCGCCACAGCGCCTAACACCCAACCTCAGAAACAGGATGGCCAACCTTAAAGAAATACGGATACGCATTGGTTCGGTAAGCTCTACGCAGCAGATCACCAAAGCCATGAAAATGGTTTCGGCTGCCAAATTGCGCAGGGCACAAGATGCCATTGTGCAGATGCGGCCCTACGCCACCAAGCTGAAAGAGCTTTTGGAAAACCTCAGCTCATCGCTGGAGAACAACGGAGAAAATGCCTTTGCCGAAACGCGCGAGGTAAAAAACGTGCTCTTGGTTCCCATCACCTCCAACCGTGGCCTCTGCGGCGCGTTCAACAACAACGTTATAAAACGCACCAACCACCTGGCTCGTGTAGAGTATGCCAACTGCAAAGTAAGCGTGCTGTGTGTGGGCAAGAAAGGCGACGAATTCTTTAAGCGCACCGATTTCCACATCATAGGTTCCGACCTGCCCCGCCACCTCAACGAACTCTTCGACCATCTTACCTTCGAGCACGTTGCACCCGTTGCCCAGCACGTAATGGAGGCCTTTCTGTCCAAGCAATTCGACCGGGTAGTTCTGGTGTACAACCAATTCAGAAACGCCGCCGTGCAGGTGTTGGCCGAGGAGCAATTCCTGCCCATACAGCCAGCGGCATCTACCGGGTCGGCCTTAAAAACAGAATACCTGTTTGAGCCCAGCAAAGAGTTCATTGTAACCGAGCTGATTCCAAAATCCCTAAAAATTCAGTTCTACAAAGCCCTCTTAGACAGCCACGCATCGGAGCACGGGGCCCGCATGACCGCCATGCACAAAGCCACCGACAACGCAGGCGAGCTCATCAAATCGCTGAAGCTTACCTACAACAAAGCACGCCAGGCCAGCATCACCAACGAAATTCTCGAAATCGTGGGTGGAGCAGAAGCCCTAAAAAGCTAAAACAACCTTTATTCAATAAAAAGCCGGATGGGAGCAATCTTCATCCGGTTTTTTTATGCCAGGCGTTTCAGCCTCGAGTTTGGGTTGAGTTCCAGATTGGGCGCATGCTCCAGCAAAAAAATGCCCGGACGCTTGCCGGGTTCGAGCTTACCTAAATGGTGCCAGCCAAAAGCCTCGGCGCCATTGTTGCACGCCCAGGAAAACAACTCGGGAGTAGACAGCGAGGGAAAACGGGCTTGCAGCCACACCATCTCTTCCAAAAGATTAAGGTTGTAATTAGAAGCCAGGCTATCGGTGCCCAACAAAAGGGTAACGCCCGCCTTGTGCAGCATCTCAGCAGGTGGAGCCTTGCGCTCTATGTACCAATTGGCACGCGGACACAGGCACCAGTACAGGTGTGGATGAAGGGCTTGGGCAAAGGCCACATCGTCAGGTGTGGTAAACGTGTTGTGGACCAGAATAAGCGGCACCTCGGCCGGGAACTTCGGAAGCCAGTATTGAAGAGAAGAACACCCGGGTGCTTGCCAATCCGAAAGATCAAACCCAAAACTCAGAAGACGTTCGTACATAGGTCCGCGCTTATACCGAAACAGCTCCTCTTCCGAGGCCGACTCCTGGTTGTGAATCGAAAGCAATCCACCGTGCGCCGCGTTCCACTCCGAAATGCCCTTCATAAGCGAAAGAGAAAGGGAATACGGCGCATGGGGCGTTAACGTTGCACGGCTTTTAAACGCCTTCAGCTTTTCATAACCATTGGCCAATACATCGGCAGCCCGCTCGGGCAAAAAAGCAAAGAGCTCTACAAACGCATGCACCTCTATGGGCAGCCCCTGAGCAGCAGCAGATGCGTGCACCGTGTTGCAGATGTCGCCCAAACCCACAATGCCGCATGCCACCATCTCCTCCATGGACTTTCTGGCAGAGGCCGCAATCTCGGATGGGTTGGCGGCGCGGTGGGTGCCCACCGCGCGTATGAAGCCGTCTAAGCCCGTGCCCTCTTCGAGCGCGCCGTGCAGATGAGAGAGTTCGGTATGGCAATGTGCGTTGATCATGCCGGGGCACAACCAGCCCTCCAGCGCATGAGAAGGAGCTTCGGGCAAGGCCTCCACAGAACAAATGGTGCCTGCCTCGTGCACCAAGGCCACAGGGCCACCATGCCCTCCGGCACCATCCAGCCAACCGCTGGCCAATATCGTTTCCTGCATTACCTTAACAGCGTTTAACAAAGATACTCTTCAGGTTCTCACCGCCATCTCGAAATTTACCCTGCATAACTCCTCTTCTATGAAACACCTGGTATTCCTTTTTTGCGTTGTTTCTGCAACCGCCCTGGGGCAAACACCCAAGCCACCGTCGGCCCCGTCACAAACTCCATCCAACAACCCGGCAAGCATAACCGATTCCTCTGCAAATAAGTTCGATTCAAACGGCAATAAGCACGGGCTGTGGCAAGAGCAGGAAGGCGCTCTGCGCACAGAAGGCAGCTACGACCACGGAAAAAAAGAAGGATGCTGGAAGACCTTCTTCAACAACGGCCAAATCAACCTCCTCGAAGAGTACCACGAAGGAAAACGAAACGGATTCTATGTTGAACTCTCCAATGCCGGAACCCTGCGCAAACAAATTCAATACAAAGACGGGGCCTTGCATGGAACCTACCGCCAGTTCAACTCCGCCGGACGGCCCGAGCAGGAAACCGGATACCGAAACGGGCAGCTTTCCGGGCTCAAAAAGACCTACTATGCAAATGGAAAAGTGCTGGAAGAGGGCACCTTTGAACGCAACCTTCGCCAAGGTACCGCCACCTGGTATTATGAAAACGGCAAACCATCGGTGCAATACCAATACAAAGACGGAGAGCTCGAGGGTATGCAGCGCACGTTCAACAACGACGGAAACCTCGCTTCGGAAACCGTCTACAAAAAAAATGTCATGGAGGGCGATTACCGAGAATTCTTCGAAGATGGAAAAACCCTAAAGCTCAAAGGACAATACGCCAAGGATAAAAAAAACGGCACCTGGTTTGAATACAACAAAGAAGGCACGGTCACAAAAACAGAACGGTATAAAGAGGATGTGCTCGTAAAATAAATGTACCTTAGTACAAACCTTTTGTTGTTGCTATGCGCCTTCTGTTGTTGCTTTCTGCGGTGCTCTTTGCCCTCGGACTCTTCTCCTGCAAACGTTGCCTTACCTGCCAAGAGTTGGGCAGCGGCGACACCGGCCTGGTGAAATACCCGGAAACCTGCGGGAGCAGCAACGCCATGTACGACTACGTTGACCGCCTGGAGGCCAACAAAGCCCCACAGAACGTCATCAAATGCACCGAAAAATCGAAATTGCCGTTTTAGCAAGTTGGGGCTGAAAAACCTTATTCCGTATCATTGCAAAACAAAGAACCTCAATTTTAAACTCCGTGAAAAAGATTGCCGCCCTGTTTCCTCTGGCTTGTTTAGCCCTCTTCCTCACCACCTCATGCAATAAGTGCATTAAGTGCGAGTACACCTTTAAGAAAGACCTGCGCGACAGCACCGTAGTGTTTTCCCAAGTATGCGGCAACAACACCGAGGTTACCAACCAAGAAAACTTGGTAAAGGAAAGGTCTGCCGCCGATGGTGCCAACACGTATTCCTGCACCAAAGACTAATCGCATGCGATTTCTGGCACGTGTGCGGGTAATGCCCCACAAAGCCCTGCTCGACCCACAGGGAAAAGCAGTGCAACACGGACTTGGAAATTTAGGTTTGAAAGAAGTACACGATGTTCGGGTAGGTAAGCACATCACCCTAGAACTCGAGGCTTCCGATGCCGCTGCTGCTCAGGCCGCAGTAGAAAAAGCCTGCACAACGCTCTTGGCCAATCCGGTAATGGAATACGCCGAGTTCGACCTCAGCCCACTGAGCTGATGACCGTCGCCTTTACAAAAGGCACATTATACAAGCAACGCGTTTTTTAGCATCCCGCTTTCTACAACCTTACGCAGCTTAGGCTCGCGCAAGGCCCTGCGCATGAGGTTTTGATGGCCCATGTGGTGACAATCCGAACCCACAAAATCAAACATATTCCGATCGA
>JBEIVB010000203.1:0-2676 GCA_040374085.1 Flavobacteriales bacterium
TAAGCGCTCAAACACATTCAACGTGCGGTCTTCCAGCCAAATGCTCTCCCCTTGTGCCCAGCTCTCGGTTTGCACCAACAAATGCGCCGAACCCGCCTGAGGAACATCCAACAGCAAAGGCAAGCAACGGCGGCTGCTGCCCAAGCCGCTCTCCGGATAAATGGCCAACGCCTTTTGGGCCCCATCTACAATCGACAGACTCAACAGGTTGCCAAACGGATACCGAACCTTCTCGGCTGCCTCATCTGTGGCCCCCTCCGCAGGAACATACGCCACCGCCTCGTCCTCATCGTTGCCCATCTCCAGGCGCAAGCGAAGCGCCGCAGGGGTTGGCTTGCGCAGGAAAGCAGGGGTTGGTGAGTTTATGCGTATGCCGTTGTTTGCAATAAAGGGCTGTGAACCCGGAGTTACTTTTATAACCTTAAACCCTTGAAAACTCGAAATCGTATCGGTTACTCCCAAGGTGCCTACCGTGCCGTTGAAATAGCCGTAGTTGCCGCTGTAAGAGCTGCTGTTTGTACGCCAAGCAAAATAGCTCGCGGCAAAGTCCACCTGTCCGGGTAAGCCGCGCAGCGCGTTCCAGCTGATGGGAGATGGATACGGGTTGCTGATGAGGTTGAACCCATCGGCGCTGCTGTTGCCCGATGGCGTTCGGCTTACAGAGTAACCCGAAGTAAAGGAACCGTGGTTTACCGCACCCGTAAGATCCAGCACAGCTCCTTGGTTGATGACCGTGGCATAACCACGGCCCGTTTCAATAGGGTTGGTGCCCGTTACCGTGCCTACCCAACCAAAACCCGCATCAGGGTTAGGATTGGTTTCGTCGTAGCGCCAGCATGTAGCAAACGAAGTTGTAGCCAAATTGGGAATATACTGCAATCCATCCGTACCCGACAGCGTAACATCATCAGACAACTGGGTAAATGTGGTGCCCGAAACCGGAACGCCAAAGTAATGGTAACCCGTGCCGTTCATGTTCTTCTTCTCCACAATCGCATTGCCTGTGATCGTTCCCGAGCCCGCTCCGCTGATGAACGCCGTGCGTGTGTTGCCCGCCGCCAAACGAAGATTGCCATTGGTAATAAGATTACCGCTGAGCAGCTCTAAGCGCCGGTTGATGGAAACCAGTGTGGTGATGGCTGCGCTGATGGTTACCGATGGACCGGTGGTCTGAACGCTCAGGTTTTGAAACTGAAGCGTGCCCGCAAGCTGCACCCCGCCCGTACCGCTGAGCACTACATTTCCGCCCCCTACAAAATTACCTTTCCCCGCTACCTCTGAGGTAACGCTTAGGGTTGCGCCGGCATCTACGGTCAAGGTTGAAGTTCCGCCGGCAACACTGGTTAAGATGACCTTGCCCAAAGAAACCGAGCCCGAACTAATGCGAGGCTGAATGGGCGCGTTGCTTGGAATCATCACCTTGGCTCCGCTGCCCGGAACCGAGTTCGCAGACCAGTTCCCGGGCAAGCTCCACGCATCGCTTACCGTGCCCAGCCAGGTGCGGTCAGATGGTGTGTAGTTGTTTTCATAAGCACCCACATCCGTGGCGGTTCCAGAACCGGCATAGCCCGGCGCTCCAAAGCGTGGGTTGCCTGCCGCATCGGTAAGCGCGCCCAGGTTCGATACCGATCCGCCGCTCTCCAGCTTGGTGGGGATAACCGTGCTCGGTTTTAAAAAGTTCGGGTTATCGCCCGCAAGGCTCTGGAAGTTCACATCCTCTGCAAACGAGTTCGTCTCAAAGCCCACCGCGTTGCGGTACGCATAAAACCCCTGGTAGTTGGTGACGCCCGTGTAGAACGTATAGTTCGAGGCTAAAGTGGAGTCCTGAACAAAGTAACAGTTGTTGTCGGTGCTGCTCAACAACGTAGGCGTTACTGCTCCCAAACGTTTTATAACCTTAACCTTGCCTGTGCCTGTAGTCGATTTGTTGATGATCAGGTTGTTGCGCATCTCTACGCTGCCCGCAGGATCAAGATCTATGGAGTTCGTGCCAAAGCCCGGTGCCGCGCTGCTCGAACCTAAATAAATGCTGTTGTAATGCACCTTCACCACAGAAGCGCTGCCTCCCCGAACCTTTGCACCCGTTAGGGCATTTAGGCTGGATGAGTTTACCGTTGTAAAATCTCCAATGACGTTGTTCACCAGCTTACCCAGAACAGATGTGCCCCCTACATCGATGCCCGTTACCGTTGCGTTCGTAGTTTGAAGCTTGCCCACGATGTTGCCCTGCACATCCACCGAATCCAAGCCATCTGCGTAAACCCCGCTCAAACTGCCGCTGATGGTAGAGAGCGTGTTCACCTGATTCTGATACGCGCGTGCCTTGTTGGTGCCCCCGCTGCCGCTGCCCGTGTGGTAGATGCCGTAGCACGCTCCATTGCCGCTGTTGCTGATCGCGTTGATGGTGTTCGAGCGAGAGGTGCTCACATTGCTGCCCCCACTGCCGCTGCCCGTATGGTAGATGCCGTAGCAGGCACCGGAGCCGTTCGCTGTTATATTGTTGATGTTGTTGCCTGTGCGCGTAATGTTTATGCCCCCGCTGCCACTGCCTGTGTGGTAGATGCCGTAGCACGCTCCATTGCCGCTTACCGTGAGGTGGTCGATGGTGTTGTTCTGCTGAACCTCGGTGTAGCCACTGCCCCCGCTGCCGCTGCCCGTATGGTAGATGCCATAACA
>JBEIVB010000233.1:0-1709 GCA_040374085.1 Flavobacteriales bacterium
CTCCTCACGCAAGATACTGCCCGATTCATAGTACCATTTCCAATCTCCATCGGGTTTACCCCCTTTTACATAGGTGCCGGCTTGTTCTAATTTTCCGTTTTGGTGATAAAACTTCCAGGGGCCAATTCGTTTTCCATTTTCGTATTTTCCTTCAGCCCTAATTTCACCGCTTGCGTAGTACTCTTTCCAGTTTCCTTGTTGATTCCCTCGTTCATCGTAAATACCTTCTCCAACCAGGGCTCCGGATTTGTACATTTTGCTGCCCACCAAGGTTCCATCTTCTCCATACAAACGGGTTACACCTTCGGGAACGCCTTGCTTAAACGTGCCGCTCGACTTAACCTTTCCATTTTCATAAAAATCTCTGCGCACATCCAGCTTTACCAGTTCAGCAGCATTCTTTTGCAACACACCATCTACCCATTTCTCTGTGCGCATCAAATCGCCTTTTGCATTGTATTCTTTCAGGTATCCATCGAGTTTATCGTTGGTGTAGCGGCTTTCTAATTGAACACTACCCGACGGAAAAAACGTTTTCCAATTGCCTTGTTTTTTTCCTGTAACATCGGTTCTGTTGATGCGCTCTTCTCTAATTAAGAAAGAATTCTTGTAAGTGGTTAAGGTGATGATGATCCCTTGCTTATCGTATTCCCTACCTACGCCATTTTCTTTGCCCTTAATAAACGGAACATCCTTCCAAACTTTTCCGTTTTTGTAGTAGTTTGTGTATCCTTCTTTTAGGTCCTGTATGTAATGCTCTTCGGAAACAAGAGTACCTGAATCCGGGTCGAAGCTTTTTTTATACCCGTTTTTTAGTCCGTTTTGGTAGTCAATTGCGGTAACCAAAATAGATTTTAAGTTGTAAAACTTCCAGGTGCTGTCCAGCTGGAAATTTTTGCGGTTGCCCTCTGACTTTAGGGTTCCATTATCAAAATAGTTTTTCCAAAAGCCGTTTGGTTTTCCGTTTTCGAGGTAACCCTCGCTGGCTACTTTTCCATTTGGAAAAAGAAAACGATTGAATCCATTGCGCACCAAGGTGTCTTGTGCCCATACCAAAGTGGTGCTGAGCCAGGCGAAGCATATAAGGGAGGCAATTGATTTCACTGCCCTAAAGTAGCCGAAATTTCGAGCATTCTTCTGATGGAACGCTCAGCCGGAACGCGAATGTCTTCAGTCAGTTGAATTTCAGGGGTTTCGTTTAGCAGGCATGCATAAAGTTTTTCAAGGGTATTCCGTTTCATGTGGGGACAATCGTTGCAGCCACATTGGTTTTTGGGAGGAGCGGGTAAAAACGTTTTATCCGGTGCGTGTTTTTGCATTTGATGCAAAATGCCACTTTCTGTAGCCACAATAAAGGTTTTAGCCGAATTTCGCCTCGTTTCCTTGAGCAACGCAGTAGTAGAACCAATGAAATCGGCATGTGCCAGCAGAGCCTCTTCGCACTCGGGGTGAGCCAACACGGCAGCATCGGGGTGAGCGGCTTTTAGCTGAAGTAATTTGTTGAGTGAGAAGAGCTCATGCACCATACAGCTTCCATTCCACAGCACCAGATCTCTTCCGGTTTGCTGCATCACATACTTACCTAGGTTTTTATCCGGGGCAAATATGATGGGCTGGTCTTTTGGAAAACTGTTTACTACTGCCACTGCATTGGAGCTCGTACACACGACATCGGTTTGAGCTTTTATGGCTGCACTGCAATTGATATA
>JBEIVB010000048.1:0-18538 GCA_040374085.1 Flavobacteriales bacterium
CGTACACTCTAGGAAACGCGAAGCAGAGCTTTGGATTGGCTTCGCAGTCCAGACAGCCCTCAGGAGCCCACAGCGCGAAGTACAACTTCGCGCGTACACTCTAGGAAAGGCGAAGCAGAGCTTCGAGTTGGCAACGCAATCCAGACAACCCTCAGGGGCCCACGGCGCGAAGCACAACTTCGCGCGTACAGGGTGCGTACAGGGGTGGGAATGGTCAGATGAGCCCCTTGCCAATGCCGAACAAGAGCTTCTTGGCATTGCTTTATACATCACGTAAGTTTTTTAATGCCTTTGCTGCTATTTGTTCGGAACGTTTTCAAGCAGTTCAACGATCACTTCATTTTTTCTATTGAACACTTCATAAGGCGCATTGTAGCCAAGAAAATAAAAATGCTGGGAGTACTTTATTCCTTCTGCATCTAAGGCTGCTTTCAATTTCTGTTTGTAGGTTTCTATTTTGGCATCATCGGCCCAACCGCTGAAGCGTATCGCGGCTACGGTTTTTGCAGGTTCTTCTTTAAATTCTATACCCGATTGATTGGGCTTGGGAAGCATGTTTTTGTTTAATTTCTTCGGAACCATAAACATCATGGTCATGGTATCTCCCAAGGTCATGGCGACGGGAGACGTCATGGATATTTTTTCATTCCGTTCGTTGTTTCCAAAAATATACCGCGCTAAAATGGAGAAGCCCTTGCTCGAGGAGCTGTTGTAGCCTTTTGTGTTGAGCTTTACCGAGGTGAACAAGGTGGCTTCATACCTTCTTATTTCAAAGCCGTCGTATTTTTTTATAACGGTGTAAGGGTATGTTTCAATGTTTTTTTGTCCGCGCATAAAATAAAGTTGCAAGAGCGTAAAGGCTATTGCAAGGGCTGCAAGAAGGATGATGACAATTTTCATTTTTTTTATGTTGGGGGTTGGCTGTGTTTGTTCATGATGTCGGATGCTGAAGAAATGGGCAACGATTCAGCATAATGGGCCTGGGGATCAACGGTAGTTTGTTCCTCAACAAGAACGATGGAATAGGCTTGTTGGCTCTCCTCGGGACGGTACAACAAATTTATAATTTATTGGCTAATCTACACAATTCTATGGCGCGGTTCCTGATGCTCATGGCCGCTGTCAAATTACTTGGCAGCCAAACGAGGTTCAAGGTTGGTTCAAACTCCCTTTGAGAAAGGTTTCGCATGGGGGTGGGGAGCCACGTCTCCTTTGTTGCAGGGAACGCGAAGCAGAGCTTCGGGTTGGCTTCGCAGCCTGGGCAGCCCTCAGGGGCACAAAGCGCGAAGTACAACTTCGCGCGTACAGGGAGCCTCTATATTGTTTTGGCCTTGTCAATGGTCGTTGCTACTTTGTCCAAGTCTGAAATTAGCCTTGTGATTTCGGGGTCAATCCAGTTCAGTACCTTAGTTATAGACTTGTGAACCTCTAATGCCTCGGTAAAGTCAATGTTGTTCCCATTAAAACAAATGGGTTCGTTATGATATATTCGATTCCTGAAGCGCCTAACTTTATCCAATTCGTCATTCACCTCTTTTCGGCCGTGTGCCGCAGGTAATGCGTGGAATATCTGTATGGGCTTTCCCTTTAGCAAACGATAATGGTGAACTTCAAATAAGTCCGTCCAAAAGCCTAAGGTTTGTTCTGCAATTATTTTACCACTGGTTATGGGTGTTTTTGTTTTTTGAAGTCGTTTTTCTGCTTTATGGATTTCTCTTTTGAGAAAATCATTTGTCTTTTGCAGTCCTGTTCGCTTGAATGTAAATCTTAATGAAGGGTCAGACATAAACCCGGTTTTCTGATTTATGATCCAGTCAGGGTCTTTAAAATGAGCAGTTAAAATGTCATTGAGTCTGTTTCGCAAAACAACTTCAAAAACCCCAAGTAATGGATGAAACGCTTGTGAGGTTTTAAGATTTGCTTTATACAGCTTAATTGCCCTGCCGGTAGAATTGCCGCTCGCAAGTAAATAGCGATTTACTCTTGCGCCCGAAAAATATTATCTAAAGTCCCGAAATTTCATTTTATTATTTGGTCAACTCAACAAATTTAGTTTTCTTTGTATTGTGATGCTTGGTCAAGCCTCTTATCTCTGAGATAACGTAACCAAGTTAAAGAATCAAGACCTGTCAGAAATGATGGGTCTTTTTTTGTGTTGGTTACGGATATAAGGCCTTACCACTGAGCAGCATATACGCGCTACAAACTCACGCACCCAACCTCCCAAATCGTCGGAATACGCGCTGCTTTGTTGACCTTGGTTTTTTCAGACGTACGCTGGTTCGGTTCATAGGATGCGGTGGTTAATTCCCGCTGGTTTAATAATCTCGGGTTTGCGCAAGGGCCGTTTTATGTCCCCGTCATCAAAGTAGGAAAAAGTAGCCTACACGCTCTTCTTGAGACGGTACAATATATTTATTATGTATTGGCTCACCTGCTCAACCCCATATCGCGGTTGGCGGTTGCTTTCCGTTTCCGGGGCCGATTTTCGCCTCCTTATACCTAATGTCTTACGCCTGTGTGCAACCCAACAACAGCAACGTTATGTTGCTCCAATGGCTGCGCACGGCTTCCGTGCATACTCCGGCTTAAAGGCAAGATGGCCACGGTATGTCTTGGGCATTGGCTTCGCCTACTCGGGCAAAAATTGCAGTGCAGCAGATGCGGGTCTGTGCACGTCTTTTCCCGCGTTCAAGGGCAATGGACTTTATGCGCGGGTGTACATCACCTGCTTCACGGCTTTTATGATGCGCTCGGGGTTGGGCAAAGAGGCTTCAATTAAGGTTGGCGCGTAGGGCAGGGGCACATCGGCAGAGGTAACGCGCAACACAGGCGCATCGAGGTAATCAAAGGCCTCTTTCTGCACTTTAAACGCAATCTCGCTGGAGATGGAGGCCAATGGCCACGCCTCTTCCACCACCACCAGGCGGTTGGTTTTCTTAACGGATTCTATAACGGTATGGTAATCTATTGGGCGAACGGTGCGCAGGTCTATGATTTCGCACGAGATGCCATCCTTGGCCAGTTCATCGGCAGCGGCATAGGCTTGCTTGATGATTTTTCCGAAGGATACCAGGGTTACGTCGCTTCCGGCTCGCTTAATGTCGGCTACGCCTAAGGGAATGAGGTAGGTTTCTTCCGGAACGTCACCCTTGTCGCCATACATCTGCTCGCTTTCCATAAACACCACCGGATCGTTGTCGCGAATGGCGCTTTTCAGCAGGCCTTTGGCATCGTATGGGTTCGATGGAACCACCACTTTTAAGCCCGGACAGTTGGCATACCAGTTTTCAAAAGCCTGGCTGTGCTGAGAGCTCAGCATACCTGCCGAGGCGGTTGGTCCGCGGAATACAATGGGCACCTGAAATTGTCCACCGGACATGCTCATCATTTTCGCCGCCGAGTTAATGACCTGGTCTATGGCCACCAAAGAAAAGTTAAACGTCATAAATTCCACCACGGGGCGGAGTCCGTTCATGGCCGCACCCACGGCAATTCCGGCAAATCCGAGCTCGGCAATGGGGGTGTCGATCACGCGGCGTGGGCCAAACTCATCGAGCATGCCCTGGCTTACTTTGTAGGCTCCGTTGTATTCGGCTACCTCTTCTCCCATTAGGAATACATTGGGGTCGAGGCGCATTTCTTCGTTAAGGGCTTCTCTTAGGGCTTCGCGGAATTGTAGTTGTCGCATGGTGTGCCGATTGGTTCAGTTTTGCGGGGGCAAAGGTAATACTTATCTCACTTGGCCGGGGCCTTCTGCCTCATGGGCCACCTCCAGAAGGGCCTGGGTTAGGGCGTGCCACGAAAACCGCTCTTTGGCCCGGCCGGCAGCTTCCGAGAAGGCTGCCTCTCGCCCTTCTGCATAAAAGTCGTCTATGGCCCGGGCAATGGCCTCGGGGGTGGGTTCTACCACGTAGCCCACCACCCCGTGCTCCACCATCTCGGGCAAGCCGCCCACGCGGGTAACCAGCATGGGGCGCCCAAAGTGATAGGCAATTTGGGTTACGCCGCTTTGGGTTGCGGTGCGGTAGGGCTGCACCACCAGGTCGGCCGCGCCAAAGAGGGCAGCCACTTCGCCCGATGGAATGAAACGGTCGTCCCACCGAACCCGCTCCTGCAAGCTGGCGCGGGCTATAAGGGCATCGTATTCCGCGCGCTTTTCATAACATTCTCCTGCTATGTACAGGCATACTCCACGCTCGTTCAAGCGCGGATCCGAGAGGGCTTGCAGGAGAAGGTCGAGGCCTTTGTAGTGGCGAATGAAACCAAAAAACAACAGCCAGGGCCGGCCATCGTCCAGGCCCAGTTGCCGGCGGGCTGTGGCTTTTTCCAGGGGCGGGCCAAAGATGTCGTAAACGGGGTGGGGCACCACGCGTTGGTGGTGGGGTTGAACGAAGGTGCGGATGTCGTCCATCACCGAGGCGGTCATGGCCACAAAGGCCTGGCAGGCGCTCAAAAACCAGCGGGTAAACAGGGCATCGCCCACGCGTTTTTCGTGGGGTATGACGTTGTCGGTGAGGGCCACCACAGGGGTAGAGCGCCCCAACCGCACCAGGCGGGCCAGGGTGCCCAGGCACGGACCCATAAACGGCAACCAGTAGCGGATGATGACCACATCGGGTTTTATAGCGCGTATCTTATAGGCGGTGAGCATCCAGTTGAAGGGGTTGATGCTGTTGATCCAGGCGTGGATGCGGAGGTTTTCGGGGGCGGGGTCGGAGGAGTATTGGGTTTTTCCGGGGAAGAGGCGAGCGGGGTATTGCAAAGAGAAGGAGACGATGTCTACGCGGTGCCCTTCTTTTTGAAAGGTGGCGCCCAGGGCCTCAGCCAGGTTGGCTATGCCCCCCCTTAAGGGATGGGCCGGCGATACGATGACGATGCGTTTGCCTGTGCTCATGGGTTCATCTCAGTTTTTTGCAAAGGGTAAGGTGAAATCCCCAGGCCCTGCCCCCAAACCAGGTGCTGTATGCCTTGGGTTCGAGGAGTCCGGTGTAGGGGCTTAGGGCGCTGCCCAGGGCAGCCGGAGCGGCCCAGAGGGTGGCTTCCAGGGCCCAGTTGCCACCGCCCAGGGTGCGGCGGTATCCGGCGCCAATCCAGGGCCCCAAGGCTTGGGCCCTGAGGGTGTTGCCCTGGGTTTCGGTAACGCGGTATTGGTTTACTACGATGCCCGATTGGCTGTACATCAGACCAAACGAGGCAAAAAGGCGGTTGCGCAGGGTGTCGCGGCCCAGGGTCCAGTGCCGCTTCAGGCCCATCAACACGGCCCACTGCCACACGGCGTTTTCCGTGGGCGCTCCGCCCAGGGCCCAGGCAGCGGTGCTCACCTGCCCCCAGGCCTGCCACATCGGTTGAGGCAAGCGGAAGGCTGCGCCCACCGAGAGGTTGGGGCCAAAGGCTCCGGGCAAGGGCCTCAGCGCGGGTTGGGTAAAGCGCACGTCGGAAGAGGCGGCCAGCAGCATAGGGGCTTGCCAAAGGCCCGCGGTGGCGGTGAGCTCAAGGGCAGGCTGCGCGCGAAGGGCCAGAGGCAACATGGCCAGCACGATGCACCAACGCCCCATCATTGCACGATGCTTTTTACCGCAGCAGCGGCGGTTTCCAAGGCCCCCTGAACGGTTCCCGATGCGGTGGGGTGATAGGCCTCGCCGGCAAAGTATAAGGCATTGCTTATGGGTAGGCCGGCCAGGGTACGCTCGGGGTTTATGCCCACAATGGGGTAGGAGTAGGTGCCGTTTATGAAGGAGGTGGTGGTCCAGTTCATGAGCTTGCCATCGCGGTAGGTACTCTTGGCCTGGCCCGGAAACAAGCGCTCGAGGTCGTCGAGGGCGGCCGCCAGTATGCCCCTTGGGTCGGCCGCCAAAGCAGCAGAGGAGGCGCCGTTCACAAAGGCACAAAGCACGGCTTCGCGGTCTGTTGAGCCGGTGGCTTCCCAAAATTCGGGGATAAGTCCGTTGCCATAAAATGCACCGGCATCGGCAGGCCAAAAGCGCTCGGTAAACCGCAGGTGCAGTTTTATGCCTTCGCCCATGCCCATAGAGGAAAGGGCGTTTTTGCGTTGCTCGCTGAGGGGTGGATCAAAGGCGATGTAGTTTTTCTGCAAGGCGCCCAAAGAGGCGGTTATGAGTACGCGCTCGGCTTCCAGGATTCTTCCATCGAGCAGGGTTACGCGAACGGGGTTGGAGGTGCAGTCGATGCGCCGCACTACGGCCCGGGTTTCTACCTGTTCTTCTACGCCGGGCAGGCATCGCAGGAGGGTTTCAAACATGCCCGCCTGCGCGCCCTGAAAGTTGCGAGCCCCCGAATCCCAATTTTGGTTGTACTGGCCCCAGCCTCCGGCCGAGAGTTTCTCAAAGGAGGTGCCTTGCTCGTTTCCGGTAACGGCGTTGATGTAGGGCAGAAAGTGGGCTTCTATGCCGGCTGCAGCGGCGGCTTGCGCTACGCTTTGTCCGCTGTTGGAACCGTTCTCGAGGCCATCCAGAAAGGTTTGCACGCGCTGCCAGGCGGCATCTTGCTGCAGGTCATCGGTGCTGAGCCATTGCTGCCCGTCGTGCCAGTAGTCGGGGTAAGCGTCGGTGGGGTTGAGGGTGTTTTGGGAAGACGCCAGGCGGTGCCACAGGGAGCGCTCTCCGTGCACTTCTTCTGCGCCCTGGTCTATGGGAAAGGAGCACCAGCCGGTGAGGGAGCGCATGCGCCCGCCAATGCGCTCAGATGCTTCCAGTACGGTTACGGGTATGCCCAGTCCTTTCAAGAGCCAGGCGGCATAGAGCCCCGCGGCGCCGCCTCCTACCACCAGCACGCGCCCCCGAAAGGTGGGCGCAATGCCATCGGCCTTGCGGCAGCTCTCCAACCCGGCCAACAGGGCGGCTAAGCCCATGGCACCGGCCGCAAGAAACCTGCCCCGTGTCCAGGGTAAGGCCCGGTCTTCAGGCAATGCCCCGGGCTTTTCGTATGTTTTCATAGGCTTCCTGCACCTTCTGGAATTTCTCCTTGGCATCTTGCTGGTATTCTTCTCCAAGATGGCTCACTTTATCGGGGTGAAAGCGCACGGCCATGCGGCGGTAGGCTTTTTTTACTTCCTCATCGGTGGCGGTGGGCTCTATCTCCAGGATGCGGAAGTTGCTCTCGTTGTTGCGCACAAACATGTGCTTCACCGAGTCGGCATCGCCGGCCTGTACGCCCAAGGCACGCGCAATAAATTCCAACACCTGAAGCTCGGCCCCCATCACCTGACCATCGGCGGCGGCAATGCCGTAGAGGAAGTGCAACAGCTGCACGCGAGAGGCATATTCCATGTTCTGCCGAATCTGCCCGCATACTTCCTGAACGGGTATGTCTTGTTTCAATAACTCCCGCAAGAGCAGCATGTCCTGGCGGGTTTGCTCCACGCCGAAGTGCTTCACGAAAAAGGTTTTTACAAACTCCAGCTCCGCTTTTAAGATGTTGCCGTCGGCACGCATCACGGCCGCACACAACACCAGCAGGCTCGAGGTGAAGTCGGAGCGGGCATCGCCGCTGCGCACTCCGGCTTTTTCCACTACTACGTTGGAGTCGTCCAACACAGAACCCAAGGCGAAGCCTATGATGCCCCCAATGGGTCCAAACATAGCCCAGCCCAATCCACCTCCCAGCCATTTGCCAAATTTGCTCATAACGATGTATTTGATTCGTTGGCCTCTTGTGCCCATTCCGCTGAAGGTTCATCGGCCAAAGCCAGGCCAAAAGTAACCCAATTTGTGGTTAACATTGCACCCTAAGCTGCTTTGCACATGACCCACTCGCGTTATAAAGTCCACCCCTGG
Organism: Flavobacteriales bacterium; assembly: GCA_040374085.1. Taxonomy (GTDB): domain Bacteria; phylum Bacteroidota; class Bacteroidia; order UBA4408; family UBA4408; genus JBEIVB01. Next base: position 7,797 of record JBEIVB010000048.1, read on the forward strand.
CACGGCATCCCCATCGGCGATGAGGCCCCCGAGTCCGTTACGGCGTTCATTGAGATTGTGCCCACCGATACGGTGAAGTATGAGATCGATAAGGAAACCGGTTACCTGAAGGTAGACCGCCCTCAGAAGTTTTCAAACATCATTCCGGCGTTATATGGGTTTGTGCCGCAAACGCTTTCGGGCGAATCGTCCGGAAGGTTTTCGAGCGAGAAGACGGGCAGGGAGGGGCTGCAGGGCGATGGAGATCCTCTGGACATCTGCGTGCTCTCCGAACGCAACATCACCCACGGCGACATCATCTTAAAAGCCATACCCATTGGCGGATTCCGATTGATAGACCGGGGCGAAGCCGACGATAAGATCATTGCCGTTATGGCCAAAGATGAGGTGTATCGCCAGTGGGAAGATGTTTCGGATGTGCCCGACGCTATTTTACAACGCTTGCATCATTACTTCCTCACCTACAAAAACATGCCCGGCCTCGACGAACGCCTCTGCGAAATTGTTCAGGTGTATGGGCGCGAAGAGGCCCTGGAGGTTATTCGCCACGCCATGCACGATTACCAAGCCTTGTTTGGTGCATCTTAATGCATGAAATGTATAGTGCAATAATGGCATCGATGGGATCATGTATGCGTGGTTTTCCGTCCTCTTCTGTTGTCACGAAAAAGAAAAATTCAGTCGATTGAAAAACAAGCTAAGCATCGGCAACCAAAGCTAAACCGCCTCCAGTAGGCAATTGGGTGAAAAAAGCCCTTGGCTGTAGGTCAATTAGGAACAGATGTTTTCAATTTCTTGAAGACATTCTTTGCAGGTACGAACTTCCCTTGGATCAAAACGATAATGGACATATCTGGAAGTCCAACACTCGTCTTTGAGTGTTTTGTAATCAGCATATATTTCCGGAATGTACTCTTCTACCAACTGCAACCTTATTTTATGGGGATTTAATTCTACGCCTTTGTTTTGTCGCTTTAATTCTCTGTAATATTCCTCAAAATTCTGGTAGCGCTTAACGGTTCCATTTATGTCATAGTGGTTTGGAAACAACTCATGAGAAACAAAATAAATGGCCGAATAATAGGCGGTGGTTATAACCCAATCGCCAAAATCTGGATTTGATTGGTGAAGAAAATCGCAAACACGTTTGTTGTGTTTGGCATGTTTTAGAAAATGAGACACTATTATTATTTTCTTTTAGGGTTGTAACTAAGATAATATCCGTGGTTCTGTAGCGATTTGGAATTCAGTTCTTTGTTTTCAGGCTTCAACGTAAATTCAATGTTGAACGTGCTTGTGTTGTTTTCCTTTCGTAAATCTTTTGCTTTATGATATAAATTTGATCGAATGGTTTTGTTGAAATACATTTCGGAATCAACTACAACCAAGGTGTCGAATGCGTCGATGTTTTCAAATTTCAAATAAACCCTAACCTTTTTGGCGCCTTGTGCTTTAGCCCATTCAAAGAAAGTTTCTGAAAGTTTGAAAGCCAGGTTGATGTTGTTCATAAAAATCTTTTTGGCATACTTATCTTTATTCTCTAAACCGGCTTTTACTCCTTCTTCAAACGCATCGATGATTTGGTCGGTTGATGGAACTGCAGATTCTGCGCACCAATGGTATAGACGGCCTTTTATTTCATCTTCAAATTGTACATCGGCTGGATGGATGTTGCTTCGAACAGATTTCATAGTGCCAGGTTAACGAATAATATTCAAATATGTTTTGGTTAACAAAGATAGAAGAATTGACCAAGTGCTTATGGGCCAGATTGATCATATTTGCCTGGTATTTATATCGATACCTATTTTCGTTGTCATCTAGCCATTCACCTTCATGCACGCACCCTCTGAGCACACCCTAATGCTTACCGGCAGCCGGAATCGCCCTTTTTTAGTGCGGGCATACGTTCCGGCTCGGGTGCGCGGACCTCTGGTGCTGTGGCTGCACGGGTTTAAGGGGTTCAGCGATTGGGGGCCATTCCCCAACGTCTGCCGGGCCATGGCACAAGCGGGTTTTGCTGTGGCTCAGGTAAACTTCTCCCACAACGGAACCACGCCTCAGCATCCTGCCGACTTTGTAGACCTGGAGGCCTTTTCCTGCAACACCTACGGCATGGAGCTGCACGATGCCACCGTGGCCCTGGATGCGCTTCTGGGCAGCCGCGGAAAAGAGCTGGGCATAAACGCCGAAGCCGCCTATGCAGTTGGCCACAGCAGGGGAGGAGGCATTGCGCTGCTCCTGGCCGATCGCCACCCTCAGGTGCTTGGATTGGCCACCTGGGCAGGGGTTTCCGATTTCAACCGAAGGATGAAAGCCAGGCAAATGCGCTATTGGAAAGACAAGGGCGTAATCTACACCTTCAACGCCCGCACCCAGCAGCACATGCCCATGCGCTATTCCATTTGGGAAGATTACGAGCAGCATAGAAACGACTACGACCTCGAGGCCTGCGCACAACGCATGCACAAACCCTGGATCATTCTGCACGGCAGCGCCGACGAAGCCGTTCCCATGGCCGAAGCCAAGCAGTTGGCCCAATGGCAACCCCGCGCCGAAACCTGTTTCCTGCAAGGCGCCAACCACACCTTTGGTGGCAAGCATCCCTGGAACGAAAGCCAATTGCCGCCTCACCTTGAGCACGTGGTGGCCCGCACCCTCCGGCACCTGTCGGGTACGTGCTGATGCAATGGGGTTGAGCGCCCAAAGGGGACGCATCTTATATATTATTTTTGCAATACTTTATTTTGCAAATGTGATATTTTCTTGGAGTTGTTTTCGCGGACTTTATTTTAGGTTCATCAAATCAACTCCTATCTATGAAAAATGGTATAGCATTCTTCTGTTTTATTTGGGTTCTGTTTTCAGCTTGCTCGCTGGAGAAGCGCTTGTACAGGCCCGGTTGGCACATTTCTCGGTTGACTCCTGCACCCAAGCCAAAGCTTAGGCCCGAGGTGAAAAAGATACAGGTCCCGGAGCCTCAAGCGCGGTCCGGCGAAGATCAGCTCCAGGCGGAAGCAAGCCTAGACGCGGTTCCGCAAACGCTCGCCCACGCTTCTAATGCCCGCGTGCAGCGCAGGTTTCCAGCCCAACGGAGGGTAGCGTCCGAACACAAAAAGCTCGAGGCAGCGCAATCCATGCGGAAGGTAAATGCGCGTAAGAAAGAACATTACAGCCGTCGCCAATCCAAGCCCGATGAACGCCAATTATTCGCAATGTCCATAGGTTTGGCCACCCTTTTGTTTTTTAGACTAACGGTGCCGATGGGGTATATGCTCATTGCGTTTGTATTGTTGCTGGTGGCCGGAGGCATGTACAAGCGCCGATACCTAACCATGAACGGTTGGAACTGGACCATCCTTCCAACCCTGAGCATCACCCGCCGTCAATTCCTCACCTTCATAACGGGTTTGTCCATCGTGTTGCTCACGTGGTTGTTTCCCGTTTCCATACCCTTTGTGTGGATGCTGAAAATTGCGGTAGGCGGCTTTTGGGTGGTACGGCAGGCGGTGATGATGCTGCGCAAAGAAGGCAGCCGGCGAAATCCGCTAACCAGGCCCAACAGCGCATTCTGGAACCACTGGACAGGGAAGCGCTGGAATCGGCTGGGGTATTCGTTGCAGGCGCTTATGTTTTCCTCTCTACTGGCCGGCTTGTCGTTTATTTATTTCACCGACGTTCCTTTGCCCTTGTTTGATGAACTTCTGGTGCTGGCAGTTCCCCTGGCCTTCATACTCTTCTGCTGCGTGCTTCTGTTGGAAGCAGGCAAGCGCGTGCTGGGCAACGAAGACAAGCGCGAGGCTCAGAAGCAGGCAGACCCCAATCAGGGAGGTAAAACCGGCGAAAAGTTCCTGACCCATAAAGTAGACCGCTTGGTGGTCTTTTGCTTGGCTGCTCTGGTGGTTTGGTTCCTATGGCAGCTGTTCGCTTATGGAGTTTTGGGTTACGGCGTGGGGGGCATGTTTGTTTTTTAGCGCCCTAAAGCCGGTCCAATTTTGGTTATGTGTTGGCTTTAGCAAAGCCCAAATCTGCAGCAAGGGCAGGCATAGAAATGCCATCGAAGGTACCCGAACTCATCATCAGCAAAACGCTGTGGCTCCAATCCATGGCATGAAGTTGCGCCACCAGCTCATTTGAATCGGTGAACACCCTCAGGTTTTTTCCGCCAAAGGCTTCGGCTACTTCTTTGGGTTGAATGTCTTCCAGTTTTTTATGGGCTATTGTTTTAGGGTTGTAATAAACAAAGGCCTCATCGGCATGCTCCATAGTTCCGTTGTACTCGGCCAGGAAGGCGCGGTTTAGGCTGCTGAAGGTGTGCAGCTCCATGCAGGCCACCAGACGAATTCCGGGATATTGCGTACGAACCGCCTCCACCGTGGCTTTGAGCTTAGACGGAGAGTGCGCAAAGTCGCGGTAAAACACGCCTTGCGCCGTTCGGCCCACCAGCTCGAGGCGGCGCGCTGCACCGCGGAACGAGGATAAAGCCTGTACCACATCCTGAGGGGCAAACCCAAGGGCTTCGCACACCAGACGCGCCGCCTCGAGGTTCTGCAGGTTGTGCTCGCCAAACACGCCCAAGGCAAGCTCGCTTCCGCCGCTTATCCAATACGAAATGCCCGCTTCTACCCGGTGTTGGGGAATGCCATAGGCAATGGTGTTTAATCGGCCTTGTTGCTCATTGGCCAATTGTTGTAATATCTCGTCCTGGGCAGCATAAAAAACCACAGCGCCATCGGGCATGGTGTTCAAAAAAATGCGAAACTGATCTACGTATCCTTCAAAGGTGGGAAACACGTTTATGTGATCCCAGGCCACACCCGTTAGCACCGCAATCTGAGGATGGTAGAGGTGAAATTTGGGGCGTGGATCCAAGGGCGAGGATAGGTATTCATCGCCTTCGAGTATGGCCACAGGCGCATCGTTGCTGAGGCGCACCATGGTTTCGAACCCGTCGAGCTGGGCACCCACCAGATAATCGAAGTTGGCGCCCAGCAAGCGCAAGGCGTGCATGATCATGGCGGTGGTGGTGGTTTTGCCGTGGCTGCCGCCCACCACTACGCGGGTTTTGGAGAGGGTGGCTTGGTATAGGTATTCCGGGTAGGAATACACGGGCAGCCCCAGCTCTTTGGCCTTGTGCAGTTCGGGGTTGTCGGCCCGGGCGTGCATGCCCAAGATTACGGCATCGAGGTCCGCAGTGATGCGCTCTGGATACCACCCAATGCGCTCGGGAAGCAAACCTTTGGCCTCCAATCGGCTTTTGGATGGGTCGTTGATTTCGTCGTCCGAACCGGTTACACGTACGCCTTTCTCATGCAAGGCTAAGGCTAGGTTGTGCATCGCTGCACCGCCAATGGCAATGAAATGAACCTTCATGCCCGAAAGAAACGCAATCGAGGTTACCTTGGCACCTGCTGCTGCTGCCTTTCTATAAACAATCGACGGTTAACCATTTTTTTTGTCCGCCCATATCACCTCTTTGCCCGGTTTTTGCGTATGCTTGTTCACCGTGTTATGAAAAGAGGCTGCCTGTTGTTTCTGCTCCTGATATGCGCCCTTCCCGGCCTATCCATCACACCCGCGGTGGTGCCCCAAAAAGATGCGCAGGATTATGTGAGCCGCTGGTTTGGCATACGCTTGCCCTCCCAGCCCGATTCGTTGTCTGGAAGAAGCTATTGGACGGTGCTTCCCTTGGTTCGATATTCGGTGGTTACCTCTTGGGTTGGACAGGTTACCGCAGCCGGAGGTTTCTACCTCGATCGCAACCCCGCTACCCGCATGAGCACGCTGGTGGCTGCTGCTTCCTACACCTTCAATCGTCAATCGTTTTTCCCGCTCTCTGCCGTGCTTTGGTGGAAAGGCAACGATTGGAACCTGCCCTTCGACTGGCGCTACATGCATTTTCCGGTGCAGGATTTCGGGCGGGATGTGGGCAATCTCGAGGGCAAGTCCTACCACCTGGATTTCAATTACCTGAAGCTGCACCAAACCCTCTTGCGCAGAACCCGCGACTCTTGGTATGCAGGGGTGGGCCTCTACGTGGATGCTGTCTGGAACATAGCCGCCGAGCCCTCACCTCCGGGCATCACCAATGTGCTGGAGGAAAACGGGGGCAAGAACTCCGAACGTGCCATAAGTCCCGTATTACGCATTCAGCACGACAGCCGATCGAACATCCTCAACCCCGAAAAAGGCTGGTACCTTTCCATGATCTACCGCCCAACCCCAGCCATTCGCGGATTTCAGCAAGACTGGCAGTCCCTGTTGATCGATGCCCGCCTGTATCTACGCCCCACACCTTCGTCGCGCAATGTGCTGGCCTTGTGGTCGTTTAACTGGTTCACCTTGGGCGGGGCCAGGGCTCCGTATCTGCTGCTGCCCAGCACGGGATGGGACGAGCAGCTCAACACCGGCAGAGGGTACATTCAAGGCCGCTTTCGTGCCCGCAATATGGTGTATGCCGAGGCCGAGTACCGCTTCGGCATTTCTCGAAACGGATTGTTGGGCGGTGTGGTGTTTTCCAATCTTCAGGGATTTTCAAAAGATTACGCCAAAGCGGGCATGGCCTTTTTTCCGGCTGCGGGCATGGGCCTTCGCATCAAACTCAACAAAAACAGCCGGGCCAACATCTGCATCGACTATGCGGTGGGGGTAAACGGCTCCCATGGCTTCTCCTTTAACCTGGGTGAGATCTTTTGATTTTGCCATCGAGACAGAGGTTGTATCTTTATCCCATAACACCAATACAATGGCCCACGAACAAACTCTATTGCTTACCATCTGGGATTGCAGCCAGCACAACATCAGCTCGGCCCTTAACCGACTAACCTCACAAAACGCGCATCTGCGTTTGCAGCCCACCACGGCTTCTGCTGGATATCTCTTGCGCCACGTGGCAGAAGGGCAACTGCTGCTGTTGAAGATGCTGTTTCATTTGCCCATTCCGTTTGAACCCACCATGTCGCGCGGCGAGGTAGATACGGGTAAGGAATGGGATGCGGAAACCACGCGGCATACCCTGGAGCTGGGTGCCCAGGCCGGGCGCGAGCTCATTCAAAGCATGCCTGCCGAGCACTGGCTCGAGAAGGTGGAGGCTGTCCATTTCGGAAGCCAAACCCGCATGGCCTTTTTGTGCATGATCATGAACCACAGCGCGCACCACGTGGGACAGGCCGAGCTGGCCATGAAGAGGGGCGTATAGGCATGTCGGAAACCTTGCCCCCTTTCCCATCGGGGAGCCGGGCCGAGCGCCTGCACACCACGCTGTTGCAAGCTTTCGGGCATACCCCAACCCAGGGGCAGGCCACCCTCATGCACCACCTGTGCCGCTTTGTGTTCTCCGATAAACCCAATCCGCTTTTCGTGCTGCGCGGGTTTGCCGGAACCGGTAAGTCGAGCCTGGTGGGCGCTCTGGTGCAGGCGTTGCCCCAGGTGCAACACAAAACGGTGCTGCTGGCCCCCACAGGCCGCGCCAGCAAGGTGTTGGCGGCCTACTCCAAGAAATCGGCCTACACGATCCACAAAAAGATCTACCAAACCGCCCGCGACGACTCGGGCTTCAGCCGTTTTGTGCTCACCACCAACACCCACCAAGACACCCTGTTTCTGGTAGACGAGGCCTCTATGATTGGAGAGGAGGGCGATGGACTGAACCTGCTCGAAGATTTATTGGAGTTTGTTTATGGCGGCAACAACTGCCGTCTTATGCTCATAGGCGATACCGCCCAGCTCCCGCCCGTAGGGCTCGACCTCAGTCCGGCCCTCGATGCAGCCTACCTCAGGCGCAAAGGGCATTTCACCGTAGGCACGTTTGAGCTTACCGAGGTGATGCGTCAGTCGGAAGGCGGCATCTTGTTCAACGCCACCCGCCTGCGGCAGCAGCTTGCCGATGGAAACGACCTGCAGCCCCGCTTTGCATTAAACAACTTTAAGGATATAGCCGTAGCCGATGGCTATGAACTGCAAGAGGTGCTGGAAAGCGCCTACAAAGCCGAGGGCGGAAAAGAAGAAACCCTGCTGGTTTGCCGTTCCAACAAGCGGGCCAACGCCTTCAACCAGCAAATCAGAAGCCGCATTCTGGGCTTTGAGCAAGAGCTGTGTGTGGGCGATTTGCTTATGGTGGTGAAAAACAATTACGGTTGGCTGGGAAAAAAGGCCAAGGCCGATTTCATTGCCAACGGCGATACGTTAGAGGTGCTGCGCGTGAGTCCCAGCTTTGAGCTGCACGGCTTTCGGTTCATCAACGCCACCGTGCGCATGATCGACTACGAAGAAGACCCCGAAATCGATTGCCGCCTCTTGCTCGATACGCTTAGCGTGGATGGCCCTGCCCTGAGCCGGCAGCAGCAGCAAGCCCTCTATCGATCGGTGGAAGCCGACCATCAGCACATCCGCACCAAGGGCGCGCGCATGCAAGCCATACGTTCGGATCATTGCCTCAATGCCCTTCAGGTGAAATTCGCCTATGCCGTAACCTGCCACAAAGCCCAGGGCGGACAGTGGAACCGGGTGTTTGTAGATCAGGGCTATTTTGTAGAAGATATGCTGAAACCCGAATACCTGCGCTGGCTCTACACCGCCCTCACCCGCGCCCGGCAACAGGCCTACCTGTTGGGCTTTGGCCCCGCCTTCTTTGAGGCCGGCCACGAGCCCTATGTGGGGTAGATTGGTGCAGTTGGCTATCTTTGGCCGCATCATCTGCATAGAAACCTCATTATGAAACTTCTCGAAAACAAAGTGGTGCTCATCACCGGTGCCTCAAGGGGTATAGGGCGCGGCATGGCCTTGAAATTTGCCGAACAGGGCGCGCGTGTTGCCTTTACCTTTCTCTCTTCCCCCGAAAAGGGCCTCGAGCTTCAGCGCGAACTCGAAGCGTTTGGTCAGGCAGCTAAAGGCTACCGCAGCGATGCCGCCGATTACCTGGCAGCCGAGCAGCTTATCGAGCAGGTGCTGGCCGATTTCGGAAGCATCGATGCGGTGGTGAACAACGCCGGCATCACCCGCGATGGGTTGCTCATGCGCATGTCGGAAGAGCAGTTTGATGAGGTCATCCGCACCAACCTCAAGTCGGTGTTCAACATCACCAAGGCCGTGCAGAAGCCCATGCTCAAAGCCCGCGCCGGATCCATTGTGAACGTGAGCTCGGTGGTGGGCGTGCGCGGCAATGCAGGCCAATCGAACTACGCCGCTTCCAAAGCCGGCATCATCGGCTTCACCAAGAGCATTGCCCTCGAGCTGGGCTCGCGCAACATACGCTGCAACGCCATTGCCCCGGGCTTTATAGAAACCGAAATGACCGCCGCCCTCGACCCTAAAGTGGTGGAGAGCTGGCGCCAAAGCATTCCCCTAAAACGAGGCGGAACCCCCGAAGATGTGGCCAACCTGGCCCTTTTCTTATGCTCCGATTTAAGTACCTACATCACCGGACAAACCCTATCGGTGTGCGGAGGCATGCTTACCTAATGCCGCTCTGCCTGCTCCTGCACAGCATCCGCCCATGATTCCGTTGCGTTCAACCCTGCTGTGGATGAACATCACCACCGAGCTCTCGGCCTGGTGGTTGGTGCCCTTCTTCGTGTTGGCCGCCGCCGCCGCATGGTGGCTCTATTTCCGCCAACCCCTGCTCGAGCAAGAGGGTAAATGGCTGGTGCCGGTGCTGCGCATCTTGCGGTTTGCTTCCTTGTTTCTGCTCCTCATCCTGCTGCTCTCGCCCCTGCTGCAAACCCAGCAAACCGATGTGCAGAAACCGATTGTGGTGGTGGCCCAAGACAACAGCGCCTCTCTCCTGCAATGCAAACAGGCTTCGTATTATAAAAAAGAATACGCAGAGCAGCTCCGAGAGCTAAAAGATAAATTATCCGAACGTTATGAGCTTGCTTTCTATACCCTGGGCGAAGGGGTGCACCCCAAAGGCGACGTAACGTTTCAGGAAAAAGAAACCGAGCTCAGCGGACTCGTAGAAGAGCTGCGCGATGTGTATGCCAACCGCAATGTGGGTGCCGTGGTGCTGGCCACAGACGGACTCATCAACCGCGGACAAGCCATCCGACCCGATGATTTCGATGGCGACTACCCGGTTTATGCCATTGCCATGGGCGACACCACGCCGCAAAAAGACTTAGCCATACAAACCGTGCACCACAACCGCCTGGCCTATCTGGGCAATCGGTTTCCGGTGGAGTTTTCCATACAGGCCAACCGCTTTGCGGGTGCCTCGGGCAGGGTTGAAATACGCGAGGATGGGCGTACGCTGTGGGCCGCACCGTTTCGCATCGGCAGCAACGATCAGCTCTTGCGCTTCAGCCTCGAGCTCGATGCCGCTCAGAAAGGGGTGCATGCCTATGAGGTGGTGGTGCCTCCTCTGCAAGGCGAATCCACCAATGCCAACAACCGCCAAACCTTCTATGTGGAGGTGCTCGATGGCAGAGAAAAAATTCTCTTGGCCTATGCGGCCCCGCACCCCGATGTAGCGGCCATTCGCAGGGCTTTAGACGCCAATGCCAATTATGAAGTTCAGGTTATAGGTCCGCAATCACCGGTTCCCAATCTCAAGGCCTTCAGCGTGTTGGTGGCCTATCAGATTCCGGCTGCCACGGCTCCGTTTCAAAACCTGCTGCGCTTGGCCTTGCAGCAGAATTTACCCACTTGGTTTATACTGGGTACTGCCTCCAACCTGGCCCTGTTCAACCAGGCGCAGTCCGGCATGCAGATTTCGGGCGATGTTTCGCGGCCGGGCGATGCGCAAG
>JBEIVB010000016.1:0-35674 GCA_040374085.1 Flavobacteriales bacterium
CTTTGGAACATACGACATCTTTGTTCCATGATCAGAAGTTATGATCTTTTCGCCATCGAGGATTAAGATGGGCGGATTTTTGAGTATGGCGCGTGCAATTGAAATGCGTTGACGTTGCCCTCCAGATAATTTTCCTCCCCGGTCTCCTACCACGGTTTGATAACCATGCTCGGTAGCCATAATAAAGTCATGTGCATTGGCGATGCGCGCAGCACGAATGACTTCCTCCTCGGTAGCCTCTGGATTGGCGAAGGAGATGTTTTGAAAAATGGTGTCGTTGAAAAGCATGGCTTCTTGCGAAACAATACCCATGAGGTTCCGAAGCCGATCGATCTTTATGTTGCGGATGTCCTCACCGTCAAGGGTAATGCTTCCTTCGGTAACATCGTAAAACCGGGGCAATAAATCGGCAAAGGTGGATTTTCCGCTCCCCGATTGACCCACCAAAGCAATGGTTTTTCCTTTTGGAATGCTTGCGTTGATTTCACGCAGCGCATAGCCTTGATCGCCTCTGGAATAGGCGAAGGAAACATTTTTGTATTCAATGCTGCGTTCGAATTGTTGAAGGGCAACCGGGTTTTCTCTGTTGCGTATGGTTTCCTCCGCATCCAAAATGCGATAAATTCGATCGCCCGAGGCTATGCCCCTTTGTATGTTATAAAATGCCGTAGTTAAAGCCCTTGCCGGAGGAATAATCTGAGAAAATATGATGATGTAAGTGATGAACAAGGAAGGTGGTAGTTCATTGTCGTGACGTAAAACCAGCTGACCTCCCACCAGCATCACCACTACCAATACCAGGGTGCCCAACATTTCGCTCATCGGAGAAGAAAGGTCGATTTTTCTTCCCATCCGAATCATGGTTTGCGTGTATTGGCTGTTTTGGCTGTGAAAGCGTTCTCCTGCCCTAACCTCGCCGTTGAAGCCCTTAATTATGCGCAGGCCCGAAAGGGTTTCTTCTAAGGTGCTCATCACCGTACCCAACTGCTCACGGCTGCGGTTGGTGGTGCGCTTTAAACTCTTACCTACCCGCGCTATGATGAAGCCCGCAATCGGAAACAACACCGCAACAAACAGCGTCAGATGAGGACTCATCACCACCAGTGTGCCCAAATAGATGAGGACGGCAAATGGGTCGCGGAACATGACTTCCAATGCCGACATTATGCTCCACTCAATTTCGTGCACATCAGAGGTCATGCGCGAAAGAATATCGCCTTTGCGTTCTTCCGAAAAGTAGGAGAGGGGAAGACGCAGAACTTTTTCATACAACCCCTGGCGAATATCTTTTACTACATGGTTCCGCAACGGGCCCAGAAAAAACAAAGCCAGATAGCGGAAAAGATTTTTTAAGAAAAACAAAACCACCACAAGGCTGCAGATCAGGATTAAGGCATCTACTTTGCCGTGCTCTACGATGTAACGGGTTAAGTAATAATAGAAATTGTCTATAATGCTTCCCATACTGAAAGAGAAGTCGGGTGCACCCTTCGCCAGACGCTCGGAGTAGGTTCCCTCTGCTTTCAAAAACAGCAGGTCCAAAAATGGCGCCACCATGGTAAGTGAAAACAAGGAAAACGAAACGTACAACACATTAAACACCGCGTTTAAAGCTGCATAGGCCGGATAGGGCTTAATGAATCGAAGTATTCTCCAGAAGGTTTTCAAATGATGACTTTGTCGCCAAAGATAGGCAATGGGCTTTCAAAGGGATTTTGTAAGTTTGCTAAATGAAAAAAGTTCTACTGGGTGTTTTCTTTTTGCCCCTATTCTTCAACCTATCGTCAAAGGCGCAGATCATAGGTAGTGACTTTTTGGTGCGTCTCAGGATCATTCAAGGCATTGATTCCGCTGAGGCTGCCATCTTGTTCAATCCGCTGGCAACCGATGGTTTCGATTTCGATTTTGATGCCCCGTATATGCCCGGTTCAACCGTAAACATTGCCTCCAGAATCGGTACTCAAAACATAGGAATAAATGTTTTGGGCGCTTTTAATGCTGAAAAGATTGTCCCTCTTATGGTTTCTCCGGCTTCGTCCGGAACCATAAAAATTCGTGCGGTTGATCTGCAAGGGTGGTTTGGAAATGCCACGCTGGAGCTTCAGGATTTAACCACAGGAGTCAATCATAACCTCAGAACTCAAAGCACTTATCAAGTATCTCTTCCTGCCGGAAACAACACCACTCGCTTCAAGCTGCGCATGAAGCCCCCAGTCAATGCCTATGGTGTTCTGGGTGGATGTCAAGGGCAAGCGAATTACATCTATGTAGAAAATTATTCCGGAGTTAATGCAAACTACACCTTGTTTGCATTCAATTCCACGGTTCTCTCCAGTGGACCGATCAACAACGGTTCAGTTGTTCTGGGTCCTTTCCCTTCAGGCGGCTATCAGGTTAACATTTCCACCGGCTCTTTGACTTACCCCATTCAGTTAAACCTTCCATTGCCTTCTTTTGCCGCGCGTGCCAATCTTTTTGCTTTGGATACGCTAGTCGATGTTGCAAACAATTTTCCCATCACGTTTAGAGCAGGAAACACTGGTCTTTCGGCGGATGATTCTTTGATTTGGAATTTTGGTGACGGTACTCCCAATCTTTACAGTTATTGGTTCGATAGCATTCAGTTTCATCAGTACTCCAACGTTGGTATTTATTTCCCCTACGTGATTGCAAAAAATAGCCAATGCGCTGATACCGCATCAAGACGTGTACAGATATTTTCCATTACCGATGTGGCTGCTTTAAGTTCCTCGAAACTCCAAATAGAATTTCGTGATAACGGACTTTGGGTTAACATGCCTTACAAAAAAACCGAGGTCTACCTTTATTTGACCGATGTGTTGGGAAAAGCCGTTGGGGAGCCAACCCGAATTCAAGCGGGGAAACAGTTTATTCCCACTCCCGGACAGCTCGCCCGAGGCCTTTATTTAGCCCGTATAGAAGGTTTAGACGAGGCGGTCTCGCTCAAATTTCTTCAGCCCTGATTTGATTTTTCGGCTGCATTTCCGGTCAGGTTCTTGAACAATTGTTCAAGAGATTGCTCTTGTTTCTGCATTCCTATAATGATCCAGCCTTTTTTTTGGGTGAACAGACTTACGCGTTCACGAAAGTCGGGTTCTGAGGGCCCCTCTAAGACCCAATTGCTGGGATTGATTTGGTTGATTTCAATCTCTTTGCCCAATTCAATCCAATCGCTTTTTCGCACGTTGTTTTTCAGTTCAACAACAAGGGTAATGTTTTTCTTATCTGAGACATTCATCTTTTCAACGCTCCGATCGGCAACGAGTTTACCCTCTTTAAGAATGAGTACCCGTTGACAAATTGCCTCTACCTCTGGAAGGATATGGGTTGAAAACAATACCGTTTTCTCTTTACCGATCTCTTTGATAAGCGCTCTTATTTCCACAAGTTGATTTGGATCGAGTCCGGTGGTGGGCTCGTCGAGGAGCAGTACCTCGGGCTTATGCAAAAGAGCTTGAGCAAGTCCTACTCTCTGTCGATAACCCTTAGACAGTTGCCCGATTTTTTTGTGGCGCTCGGGTCCTAGACCCACCAGATCGATGATTTCATTGATGCGTTGTGGGCGCCCTTTTCGTATGCCGTGCAATCCAAGGCAGAACTCCAGAAATTCCACCACATACTGGTCTAAATAAAGTGGATTGTGCTCGGGGAGGTATCCAATACGACGTTTTACCTCTTTTTCATTTTCCGATACTGAAAATCCGCAAATCCAGGCTTCTCCGCCGCTCGGGGGTAGGTATCCCGTGAGGATCTTCAGCATGGTGCTTTTTCCGGCGCCATTTGGCCCCAGAAAACCTACAACTTCCCCGGGCTTCAGAGCAAAGGATACCGATGACAGTGCCTTCTGGGCACCATACGTTTTGGTGATGTTTTCAACCTTTATCGACACAACAGCAGCTTTTCTTTTCCACAAATATAAAGCCCTTAACCCTTGCGCGATGGGGTTCTTTATCTTTGCGCCGAAACCGGCCCATGAGCGATCCTATACACCACGAATGCGGCATTGCCCTTGTTCGACTCCTGAAACCCTTGGAGCATTACGCTCAGCATTATCAAACCACCACCTATGGTTTGCAAAAGCTCTATCTCCTCCTCGAGAAGCAGCACAACCGCGGACAAGACGGTGCCGGAATCGCCAACATTAAGTTCGATACGCCGCCGGGGCAGCGCTACATAAGCCGTTACCGCAGCAACGAGCCTCAGGCGTTGAAAGCCGTTTTCGAAAAAATAAACAATCGATTTGATGCGGTTTCGAGAAGCAATCCCAACGCGCTGATGGATCCTGCATGGATGAAACAAAACCTGCCGTTTACGGGAGAACTGTTTCTGGGGCACCTTCGTTACGGCACCTACGGAGGCAACAGCGTAGAGAGTTGCCATCCTTTTTTGCGTCAAAACAATTGGAAAAGCCGAAACCTGGTGGTGGCAGGGAATTTTAACCTGACCAACGTAGACGAGCTTTTTCAGCATCTCGTGGACCTAGGTCAGCATCCCAAAGAAAAATCCGATACCGTTACCGTAATGGAGCGCATCGGGCATTTTTTAGACCGAGAAAACGATCGACTGATGCAACACTATGCATCCGAAGGGCTCTCTTTGGAAGCTGCAACCGGGCAGGTGGCGCAGGATCTCGATCTGGTGAGGATCCTTCAAGATTCCAGTAAAAAATGGGACGGGGGTTATGTGATGGCAGGCTTACTGGGTCATGGCGACGCATTCGTTTTGCGCGATCCCAATGGTATACGTCCATGTTATTATTATATGGATGATGAGGTGCTGGTGGTAGCCTCGGAGCGGCCAGCCATTCAAACGGCGTTTAACCTCAAAGCAGATCAGGTTATGGAGTTGCCTCCGGGAGAAGCCATCATAAGCAAACGCAACGGAATGCCTTTTACCGCGCGGGTGAATCCGGCTGCTGAAAAAACGGCTTGCTCCTTTGAACGCATCTATTTTTCTCGTGGCAGCGATGCCGATATCTACCGTGAGCGAAAGGCACTTGGCGAGGAGTTGTGCGATTCCGTGCTTTCTGCCATTAAAAGCGACTGGAAAAACACGGTTTTCTCCTACATACCCAACACGGCAGAAACCGCCTTCCTTGGCCTGCTAAAGGGTATGGAAACCCGGTTGCTTTCCGAACAACTGAAACGTTTGGTTTCGCAGCCCAGCAAGCTTTCTGAGTTCGACTTGGGCGAGATTGTAGGGCAACGGTTGCGTGTAGAAAAGCTGGCCATAAAAGATGCCAAGCTGCGCACATTTATTACCAACGATCAGCAGCGCAACGATTTGGTGGCACACGTGTACGACGTTACCTACGGCACGGTGCGCCCGGGAGTGGATCAGGTGGTGGTGGTAGACGATTCCATTGTTCGGGGAACCACGCTGAAGCAAAGCATCCTGCGCATGCTCGATCGCCTGGAGCCCAAAAAAATTGTGGTGGTTTCTTCGGCCCCGCAAATTCGATATCCCGATTGCTATGGCATCGACATGGCCAAGTTGGGCGATTTTATTGCCTTTCAGGCCGTTGTTTCACTCGTGCAAAAACGAGGTATGCAGAACTTGTTGAAGGAAGTAGAACAACGCGCTCTTGCTGCATTGAATGCACCTTCGGGTACTCCAATTGAGAATGCGGTAAAGGCCCTTTATGCTCCGTTTTCGGATGCGGAAATCTGTGCTGAAATTGCCGCCCTTCTTACCCCACCCGACTTGAGTGCCCAAGTGGAGGTTGTGTTTCAAACCTTAGACGGTTTGCACAAGGCCTGCCCCAACCACAGCGGCGATTGGTATTTCTCTGGTAACTATCCTACTCCAGGCGGAATGCGCGTGGTAAACCGTGCGTTTTTGAATTACTGCCAAGGCAATGCCAAACGGGCGTATTGATCAAAAGTATAAAGGATGAAACCGCACATTTCCTCCTCGAAATTCCAGAGCTGGAAACGGAATTTTTATAAATCCTAAGGTGTTAAATACCCACCCCATTTTTCGTTTCAAACGAGGAGGAAGGTGTTGCAGATCAACGTCCAATGAGGCGTACCAAGCCCGCTCGCGAACAATCGATCGAACGTAATCTTGCATGTTGCCCTGAGCATCGGTCCAACGGTTCTCGCGAGCTCCAATCATGCCTCGCCCGCCATAGCCAATGGAAACACACATCCACCGCCACGATGCGCAGCGAGGTCCCATAAAAGAAAACGGCGAAACACTAAGCCAATAAGTTTGGCCGGAATAGTCTTTGATGAGGCGCTCGGCAACGTTGCTGCCCAAAAGATTGGGCCTTAGGGGTGCCAGGTTGCTTCCGGTATAAGAAAAACGCATGCCAATTCTTTGCTCACCCCACAGTTTTTGCTGGCTAACGAAGAGTGCTGTTCCCAACAAGTTGGCGCTCATGTCGCTTACAGAAAATCCCCAGCCCGAGGAGAATCCATCCATGACCTCAACGGTGGTAAGAAAAGCCAAACCCAACGATCCACCGCCCCATAAACTGCTGTTTTCGCTCCATCCGGCCCAGCGCGCTAGACGATAGCCAAATACCCCGGTGTAATAAGCGGTAGCAGCGTGGCCAATTTTATCCATCTGCAACCATTCGGCATGATCGTCGAAGAGGTGGAAACGCCCGGTGTTGTACCCCTTGTACCAGGTTTGATAGAGACCAACGTTTAAGGCCGCATAGGTGGCCGAGGTGCCGGCAATTACCCATGTTTTGCGCCTGGTGAGGCTATCGCTTTTAACTTGTGAAAATCCCACGTTGCTGAGGCACAACACCAAGGCTGTACAAAAAGCAAGGAGGGCTTTTCCCTTCATGGTGATTAGTACGCAAGTAGTTTGAGGAGCTGCTCCTCGAAGCGCTGTTTGGGTAAAAAGTTCCATTCGAGCTCGGTTGCAAACGGAACGGCCGTATCTATGCTTGCCGAGCGCACAACGGGGGCATCTAAATGCGCAAATGCTTCTTCCATGATGATGGCCGAAAGCTCTCCACCAATGCCACCGGTAAGGGTATCTTCGTGCAAGATGATGGCTTTACCGGTTTTCTTTACAGATTCCAGAACCGATTCTTTATCGAGCGGCAATAGGGTGCGCAGATCAATTAGGTCGGCAGAAATTTCCGGATGGCAATCGAGCAATTCCATAGCCCAGTGAACTCCCATGCCATAGGTTATAATGGAAACTTGATGCCCGCTGCGTACGGTGCGCGCTTTGCCAATCTCTAGGGTGTAAAAGTCTTGGGGTACATCTCCGGTAATGCTTCTGTAGAGAGCCTTGTGCTCGAAAAACAGCACCGGGTTGGGATCTTCAAAAGCGGCGCAAATGAGCCCTTTTGCGTCTTCCGGAAATGCCGGATACACCACTTTCAAACCGGGTGTATGAAAGAACCATGCTTCGTTGCTCTGAGAGTGGAAAGGTCCGGCACCAACACCTGCTCCGGTAGGCATGCGCACCACCACATCGGCGTTCTGGCCCCAGCGCCAATGGGCTTTGGCCAGGTTGTTTACAATTTGATTGAAGCCGCAGGTTACAAAGTCGGCAAACTGCATCTCCACCATGGCTTTCATGCCGTTTATGCTCAATCCCAAACTCGCACCCACAATGGCCGATTCGCACAAAGTGGTGTTGCGCACCCGCTCAGAACCGAACGCCTCGAGAAACCCTTCGGTAACTTTAAACGCACCGCCATAATCGGCAATATCCTGCCCCATCAGCACCAAATTGGGATGGCGCTCCATGCTTTGGCGCATGCCCTGTGCCAAAGCATCCAGGAAGCGCATGGAAGCTGTATCCGATTTTTCGGGTAAAATGCTTTGGTTATGAAATGGTGCGTATACGTCGTTTAACTCTTCTTGGGTGTTTGGCACCGGACGAGTCTCGGAGAAGGCAATATCCAGCCCTTCGTCGATGCGGCGTTTTATGTCGGCGCGGATTTCTTTTATGTCGTCTGCTGTAATGACCGATTCTTCCAACAAATAGGCTTCATAGTTGGTTACCGGGTCCTTCTTGCCCCAATCCTCAAACAACTGCTTGGGAATGTATTTTGTACCCGAGGCTTCCTCGTGGCCCCGCATACGGAAGGTGATGCACTCGAGTAAAACAGGCCGAGGATCTTTGCGTATGGAGGCCGCCAGCTTGCGCACGGTATCGTAGACCTCGAGGATGTTGTTGCCATCGATGCGCACAGCCTCTATGCCGTATCCCGGGCCTTTATCCGTAAAATGCTTGAATTTAAATTGTTGGTTGCTGGGGGTACTGAGGCCGTATCCGTTGTTTTCAACGGTGAAAATCACCGGCAAATTCCACACGGCAGCTTGGTTCACAGCCTCATGAAAATCGCCTTCGCTGGCGCCCCCATCTCCGGTGAATACCGCAGTTATCTTTTGCTCTTTCCTTAAAAGATGCGCAAGGGCGATTCCATCGGCCACGCCCATCTGCGGACCCAAATGCGAAATCATACCTACAATGTTGTAATCGCGAGTGCCAAAATGGAAGGAACGCTCACGCCCTTTGCTGAAACCACTTGCAGTACCCTGAAACTGGGCAAAGAGGCGGTGAAAGGGAATGCCCCGCCCAGTAAAGATACCCAGGTTGCGGTGCATGGGAAGGATGTATTCGTCTTGCTCCAATGCCATGACCATGCCCACCGAGATGGCCTCTTGGCCTATGCCCGAAAACCATTTGGAGATTTTTCCCTGACGAAGTAAAATCAACATCTTCTCCTCAATCATCCTGGGCTCCAGAAGCGCTTTGTAGAGGTTGACGAGGGTCTCGTCTCGGTATTTCTTGCGGTCGAATGAAAGGTGGCGGGGAACAATGGTGTCCATGAACAGAAAAATATCGGCAAAAGTAGAAAATAATGAGGCCCTCGTGCCTATTATCCCCCGCTCCGAAACCTTACCTTTGCACAAATTCTTGGATATGCACGTGCACAATTTCAGCGCCGGCCCCGGCATTCTTCCGCAATCGGTTTTGCAACAGGCAGCCCAGTCTGTTCTCAATTTCGATGGTTTGAACCTCTCCTTGTTGGAGATCTCCCACAGAAGTAAAAATTTCATCGCCGTTATGGATGAAGCCAGAGCACTTGTAAAGGAACTTCTTCACTTAGACGATGCCTATGATGTACTGTATCTGGGCGGTGGCGCGAGTTTGCAGTTTGCCATGGTGCCCTACAATTTGCTTTCTACCCAAGGTACCGCAGGATATGTGAATACCGGTGTTTGGGCAACCAAGGCCATCAAGGAGGCGAAAAAGATCGGCAATACCCAGGTGGTGGCTTCGAGCGAAGACCGCAAGTTTGCCTACATCCCCAAGGGATATACCATCCCCGATAATTTGGATTACCTGCACATTACCTCCAACAACACCATCTACGGCACCCAAATGATGGAGTTCCCAGAAACCGCCGTGCCGTTGGTATGCGATATGAGCTCCGATATTTTTTCGCGTGAGGTAGACGGAAAAAAATTCGCTTTGATTTATGCCGGTGCCCAGAAAAATATGGGTCCTGCCGGTGCTACCATGGTTGCCCTACGCACGGATATGCTCGGGAAAACAGGACGCACGATGTTGAGCATGCTCGATTATCAGGTGCACATAAAAGGAGAATCTATGTTCAATACTCCACCCGTGTTTCCGATCTACGTTACCATGCTCACCTTGCGTTGGATTAAAGAGCAAGGCGGCGTATTGGCGCTGGAGCAACGCAACAACGAAAAAGCCAAAACGTTGTACGCCGAAATCGATCGCAACTCGATGTTCACCGGAACCGTCGATGCAGAGGACCGATCCCACATGAACGTCAATTTCGTGCTTACCGAGGCCGGTGCTCCTCACGAAGCTGTTTTTGCGGCTATGACCAAAGAAGCCGGCATCAGCGGAATCAACGGCCACCGCGATGTGGGTGGATATCGTGCTTCGCTGTACAACGCCCTGCCGTTGGAATCGGTTCACGCCTTGGTAGAGGTGATGCAGGCCTTCGAAAAAAAGATCCACAGTTAACCCACCCTTTTCTTGGGGTAAGCGTATCAACTACAAAAGAATCATCATGCGTTTGGCGTTGTTCTGGGTTCTGTTGGTAGCCCTTGGTTTCAGTTCCTGTACCAAAGAACCTACGCTTACCTTAAATCTGCCGGCCAATTATATGGTGGGAGATACCCTTCGTCCCAATGTAGAACAAACCAATATAACTTCATGGTTGTGGGATTTCGGTGATGGAACCACCTCGAACCTGATGCTCCCACCCAAATACTACACAAAGCCCGGAACGTATTCGGTTAGGCTCACCGGAACCTCTGCCGATGGCAAGCAACAGCTCACGCAGCAAGCCATCGTTCGGGTAGACGCACCGGTGTTTTCCATAGGATTAAAGCTAACCGGCAACGGCCCCAACTTAAACGTCGCTACCTCCAACAATCCGTCATGGAAACAGAGCCTGCTTATGTTTGGCTCTCCATTTGGCGGGGGCAGCGCTCGCTTGGTAAACCGTTTTGTTTCCTCACAAGGCCCCGATACTTTGGAAATGGGTTTTGGAATGCTCTCGGCCCAAGGCATCACTTCCTGGACCGCTTTGCGCTTCTTACTGAAGCCTCAAACCGATGCAAACGGAAATGCCTTGGCTTGGAACAATGCCATTGCGGCAACCGATGCCGGTGCGGTTTTCAGAGGTGTGCTCGGTGGATTTCGCATTCGTCCCATTAACGCTCCCGACCCAAATCCAACCCGCATTTTGGTGCAACAGGTGCGCTTTTATGCCCTCAACGACAGTTTGCATGCCCAGGTTTCCGGTAGATTAGAAGGACAAGTTTTTCTTACCCCACCGCCCCCCAGCCAGCCCATTCTTCTGCGTATGAATGCTTCGGGTACTTTTTCTCTTCACTTTGCCCTCGATAAAAACGGCATATAGCCCGTCTTCTTATCTTATTTTTGGGGCCTATGAACATCCGCATCTCGGCCCTTTGTCTTTTGGTTCTCTGGTCTTTTGGTGTTCTTGCCTCAGCTCCCTGGCAGGTTCCCTATCGCAGCAAGGCCAATCCGCATTATTGGAAAAACAAATCCCATGCCTTAGGCATGGATTACTGGCAACAGGATGTGTCGTATCGGTTGAAAGCCCGCATGGATGAGCAAAGCGACATCCTTACCGGCGAGGCACGCATTGCCTACTACAACAACTCCCCCGATACCTTGCGTGAGGTATTTTTTCACCTGTATCAGAACGCTTTTCAACCGGACAGTTACCTCGATCATCTGTACGATGCAAACCATGCTTCACCGCGTTATGGGTTTTATGAGCGTCAGAAATTGGGCACCGCTGTTGACACCTTGTTGGTAAACGGAAAACAGGTAAAGACTCAGCTCGACAACACCATTTTAAAGGTTTGGTTAAATGCTCCTCTCTTGCCCGGCGACAGTCTTCAGATCGATGTTCGATTCGAAACCTGGTTCGATCCTATGGGCAGCGGGCGCCGAAGAATGAAAACCTTTCAAACCTTTGGTCAAAAGCACTTCGATGGGGTGCATTGGTACCCGCGCCTGGCGGTATATGACCGAAAAAAAGGATGGGATACCGATCAGCATCTTGGAAGAGAGTTTTATGGAGATTTTGGCACGTTTGACCTCGAGCTCGATATGGCATCCAATATGGTAGTGGAGGCCACCGGCTTGCTGCTGAACCGCGAAGAGGTGCTGCCCGATTCTTTGAGGAAGAAGCTCGACCTTAAGCAGTTTGCCAACAAGCCATGGGACAGCCCTCCTTCCACGCCAATTCCATATAAACCCGGAGAGCGTAAGGTGTGGCGCTACCATTCAGAAGGTGTGCACGACGTGGCGTTTACGGCCGATCCAACCTACCGCATTGCCGAGGCGTGGGTGGGTCCCATTCAGGTGGTTGCGCTGGCTCAGGAAAGCCACGCTTCGGGCTGGCAAAACGCCGCCGAGTATGGTGCCAAGGTCATTTCGGTTTACCAACAGGATATAGGTTCTTATCTATACAACAAAATGGTTGTAGCCGATGCACGCGATGGAATGGAGTATCCGATGCTTACCCTAGACGGGGGCCGAGATCCCGATTATCGCGGACTGCTGGCACACGAGATTGCCCACAATTGGTTTTTTGGAATGGTGGGCAGCAACGAAACCTATCGCGCATTTTTGGATGAGGGATTTACCCAGTTTCTCACCACGTGGTGCTTGGAACGGTTGGAGGGAAAATACCTTCCGGCGAGTGCTCCTTCTGGGAGGTACCTGAAAAAGGTACATCGCCTTGAGGAGGTTCGTTTTGCTCGATCCTACGGGGCCTACCTCCAGTCTGCCCAGCGCGAAGATCCGGTTACCATTAATACCCATTCCGATGGTTTCGATGCTGCCCTCGACCAAGGTGGCGGCTACCGAATGGCCTACTATAAAACCACCACCATGTTATACAACCTTCAAATGGTGCTGGGCGATAGTTTGTTTCAAAAGGCCTTCCGGAATTATTTCTCATCCTGGCAATTGGCGCATCCATACCCCGAAGATTTTCGTTCGAGCATCATACGCTCCGCTAAAGTAGACTTGAATTGGTTTTTTGATCAATGGATAGAAACGGCCAAAACCATCGATTACCGCGTGGGCAAGCCGCACCGTTTGGCTAAAGGGAAGTATTCCATTTCGCTTTCTCGAAAGGGTCGCGGCCAAAGCCCGTTGGATGTGCAGGTGGTTATCAAAGACGGCCAACATCTGAATTACCACATTCCCAACGATTGGTTTATAAAATCTACAACTGCCCGCATTGCGCAGAAATGGTTTGGTTGGGATTTGCTAAACCCATCTTACCGCTTAGAGGTGGAGGCTCCTTCGGGCATTCGCTCGGTAAGCATTGATACGTCTGGACGATTGGCCGATGTTTATCGATACGACAATCGCTACCCGCGCCCTGTATCCGTGCAATGGGATCCTTTGGTTGCACGTCCCAATGATTGGAAGAACCTTCTGGTTCAGCACCGACCGGATGTTTGGTACAATCAGGTTGATGGTATAAAATTAGGTTGGCACGCCGAGATGGCGTATGCTCAATACCGGCATTTACTGGATGTAAGTGCATGGGTAAACACAGGTCTGCTGGCTCAAAACGCTCTGCCTTATGTTCGGGGCTGGGATCGGTTCAACTACCAGATGCGCTGGCGAGAGCCCATCCACCGTTTATCTCGATTAACTCAGTTTGAATTGCGCAGTGCCATACTCGAAGGACTCAGCTTACAACAGGTGGGCATAAACCAGCAGGGTAGGGGACAGAGGTGGACCTACAGTTTGTTTTACCGGGCACTTCATCGCTACACATCCGACGGATATTCGGCTTATGCACCCGATTGGGGCCAGAGTTTAAATCAAAGCGTAAACGTTACGGCCAAAGGCACTTCGGGTCATGGCTCTGAAGCGGTGAATTGGATGCTTGGACTCAGGGCCGGTTTAGTTGGGCAAAGCTCAATGGCCATAGGCTATCAACAGGCCCATGCAGAGGCTCGTCAGGAACGTCGCTTCTTGCGCGGTTCGCTTCGCTGGCGTGCCTTTGCTCAATGGAGCTTGGGTGCAGTGCCTTTTGAAAGCGCTTTGTTTGCTGCCGGAGCCAACCCCGAAACGGCATGGGATTATGCCCTACTCCGCAGTCCGGTTGCAGCCCCTGCATCTTGGGCAGCACCTTCCGGAAACGCGGTTCCCGGGCACATACATCTGGGTGGCGGCCTAAATCTTCGCGGGTATACGGGCTATGCTATGCCGGTGTTTTTGAAGTCTAAACCCGACGAGCAAATCTGGCTCAATACGGTTTCCAATGGGGTTTCTACCAGTTGGGAATGGGGTTTATCGGGCTTTTGGCCCTCGTCCAGAAGTGCTCTCGGCAAATGGTTCGGTTGCCAACCCTATGCGTTTGCCGATGCCGGTGTGCCCATGCCGGGCGGTATTCAATTCCGCGACATGGGTGCCCTTGTGCGCGCCGATGCCGGTTTGGGAATGGCGCTGCAGGTGCGCAACTGGGGCGGTTTAAACCGGGTGAAGCCATTTACGCTTAGGATTGATTTTCCTGTGTACCTTTCAAACGCTCCCGCCCGTGAAGCCCAAAACCTGGCTTTTCGATGGCAGGTGGGCATAAACAGAAGCTTTTAAAATTCACATGCAAAAAATTCGTGTAGGCATATTGTTTGGCGGAAATTCCCGCGAACGTGAGGTTTCCTTTGCCGGAGGAAGAACGGTTTACGACAACCTCGACAAAACCCTCTTCGAGACCGTTCCGGTGTTTATAGACAGCTTCGGCATGCCCTGCATGCTGCAATGGGAGCTGGTGTACAAAGGCAGCATACGCGATTTTTATCCGCCTGTGTCGGCTTTGCCCCCGGCCAGTCCTTTTCAATATTATGCAGAATGGCTTGGCCTACCTGCAGGGGAACAGCACAACCTGTTGCGTCAGATTGGGAAGCCACTGAATTGGCCCGATCTTAAAGGCCTCATCGATGTGGCTTTTCTATGCCTGCACGGTCCAAACGGTGAAGACGGAAGGCTGCAGGGGTTGCTGGAATACATAGGCATTCCCTACACCGGCAGCGGCATTCTCGGATCGGCCATCGGCATAGACAAGGCTCATCAGAAAAGGTTTATAGAAGCTGCAGGCTTCAACAGCCCAAAGTGGCTCACCATTCGTCGCCACCAATGGAGCAACCCTACCCACGCACACTGGTTCAAGAAATGCACCGACACCATTGGCTTTCCGCTGGTGGTAAAAGCCGCTACTCAAGGCTCTTCTATTGGGGTAAGCATTGTTCAAAGCGGTCATGTTGCTTTTGCCGAAGCGGTAAACAAAGCATTTTTTATGCGGTCCTGGAGCAGAGCTCAGTGGATCGCCAGCACCACAGAGGAGCGCACAGAGTGGGTGCGCACCCTGTGCGACATTCGCGAGGGCATTGGGTTGCCCGTATGGTCGGAAACGCT
The DNA here is from genome assembly GCA_040374085.1 of Flavobacteriales bacterium. Taxonomy (GTDB): domain Bacteria; phylum Bacteroidota; class Bacteroidia; order UBA4408; family UBA4408; genus JBEIVB01. The sequence continues at coordinate 14,959 of JBEIVB010000016.1, forward strand.
GGGAGAGGTGCATACGCCCGATGAGCTTCTGCATAAGTTAAATGCTATAGGAGACGATGCACCCGATGAATTGTTGCTTGAGGCTGCTGATGCCGAAGCCATGGTGCTGGTGGAGGGTTTTGTTGAGGGGCGCGAGTTTTCCTGCATTGTGGTGCAGAACGACGACGATGATCTAACGCCCATTGCGCTTCCACCAACCGAGATTCGGAAGGGCAAAGAGTTGTTTGATTACCGCTCCAAATATCTGCCCGGCCTAAGTAGAAAGGTTACGCCCATCGATCTTCCCGACGAGCACATCCAATCCATCCGCAAAGCGTGTACCCGCTTGTTTGGTGCTCTGGGCTTTGAGGTGTATGCCCGAATCGATGGTTTTATTGGGTCGGAAGGCCAGGTCTTCCTCAACGATCCCAATACCACCAGCGGCATGATGCCCTCCAGTTTTTTCTTCCATCAGGCCGCTGAAATCGGACTCAATCCCAGTCAGTTTCTAACCTACATTCTCCGCCTTTCTTTGCGAAACCGAAACGCGGTTAACAACCTTAGAGCTGTTTCGATTGAATTGCTCAAACGCCTGGATGACCTTATGGCAAAGGCCCGAACAGCCGCATCCAAGAAACCGGTTGCGGTTTTGCTGGGCGGTTATTCCTCAGAACGCCACATATCGGTAGAGAGCGGACGAAATATATACGAGAAGTTATCTTCCAGCGAAAGCTATGCCCCTATTCCGGTGTTCCTCAGCGGCAAAGATGGGCAACACAAACTGCACGTCCTGCCCATAAATCTTCTGTTAAAAGACAATGCAGACGATATTCTGGAGAAAATAAATGTTTATAAGGTTCATCCTGTAGTGGAGGCCATTCGCAAAGAATGCGCTTTGCTCACAGGCAGCTACAGCTCTGCACAGTCTCTGCAGGCACCGCGTTCCATAACCTATGAGGAGTTGGCGCGCGAGGTTTCCGGTGTATTCATTGCTTTGCACGGAAGACCCGGAGAAGACGGAGCCGTGCAAACTCAGTTGCAGCACGTGGGCCTTCCCTATAATGGTTCTCTACCTTCCAGCGCAGCGCTTACCATCAACAAGTTCGAAACCAATGAACGGCTCATGAAAGCTGGATTTCATTGCGCAGCGCATACCAAGGTGGGCAAGCCGGATTGGCAACAAGATCCGCATGGTACACTTGCGCATTTGGAATCTTCTTTCCGCTATCCCTTCATTGCCAAGCCCGTTGACGACGGTTGCAGCTCGGCCGTTCGGAAGATAAAATCGGCCGAAGACCTACGCGCTTTTGCCACGCTTATATTCAGGTCAGAGGAAACCCTCGATGCTGCTGCCGCCCGCAAGCTTAACGTGAAACCCAATGAGGAGTTTCCCGCAAAAGATGAGTTTCTGGTAGAAGCCCTCATAGGACCCGAAGATGCCGATCACTTTCTGGAAATCACCATCGGACTCCTCACCCGATTCAATGCAAAAGGCGAATTGGAGTATGAGGTGTTCGAAGCCTCCGAAGCCCTCTCGGAGGGAGAGGTTTTGAGTCTGGAAGAAAAGTTTCTGGCCGGCCAAGGACAGAACATCACACCCGCCCGTTATGCAGCCAACCCTCAGGAACGGCAACGCATTTCAGATCTGGTAAAAGTGGAGGTTGAGAAGGCCGCACGTTTGCTCGATGTGCAAGGCTATGCCCGAATCGATGCATTTGTGCGCGTGTACAAGAATAAGCCTCCTGTTGTATTATTCATTGAGGTAAACTCATTGCCGGGCATGACGCCTGCCACCTGCATCTTTCACCAGACCGCCATTCAGGGCTACACCCCCTTTCAGTTCATAGACCGCATCCTCAAATTTGGAGAACATCGTTTGGCCAAGACTTGATGCGGATGCTCGAGCCTCATCAGCAAAAAAAAAGCCCGGATCTTCTCCGGGCTTTTTTATGATTAAAAGTTGGTTTGTTAGGCAAGGGCGTTTTCTACCTGAAGCTGAAATGCTTTTTGGAAGTCCTTTACCAAATCGAGTTTCTCCCAAGTGAAGGTCTCGTACGTTTTTCCATCGATCTCCACTTTACCCGGTGTGCGGCCCATGTGACCGTAGGCTGCCGTAACGCGATAGATGGGATTCTTCAACCCGAGGCGTTTTACAATTGCACTTGGTCGCAAGTCAACGATTTTCAAGATGCGTTCTGCAATTTCTCCGTCGGTAAGTTTTTTGCCATCGGCATGACGGGCTTTACCGGTGCCGTATGTGTTTACAAACAAACCAACCGGCTCGGCAACTCCAATGGCGTAGGCCACCTGAACCAAGGCTTCGTCTGCAACGCCTGAGGCAACCAGGTTCTTGGCAATGTGGCGCGTTGCATAAGCGGCAGAGCGGTCTACTTTCGATGGATCTTTGCCCGAGAAGGCACCACCGCCGTGTGCACCTTTTCCACCGTAAGTATCCACAATAATTTTTCTTCCGGTAAGACCGGTATCGCCGTGAGGACCACCAATCACAAACTTTCCGGTTGGGTTGATGTGGTATTTGATGTCGGCACCAAAGAGCTTTTGAACGCGCTTAGGCAACAATTTCTTTACGCTTGGGATGAGGATGTTGAGGATGTCGGCCTTTATTTTGGCTTGCATTTCACCTTCACTGCCGAAATCGTCGTGTTGAGTGGAAATAACAATGGTATCAATCTTCTCCGGCTTGCCACGGTCGTTATATTGAATGGTAACCTGGCTTTTCGCATCGGGGCGGAGGTACTTCATTTTCTTGCCCTCTTTGCGAATGGCTGCCAATTCCTGCAACAACAGATGCGAAAGCTCCAATGGAAGCGGCATGTAGTTGTCGGTTTCGCGAGAGGCGTAGCCAAACATCATACCCTGGTCACCCGCGCCTTGCTCATCTTCATTGGCACGATCAACGCCACGGTTGATGTCGGCACTTTGTTCGTGCAATACGTTTAGAATCCCGCAAGAAACCGCATCGAATTGGTATTCCGATTTGTTGTATCCAATGTCGGCTATAACACCGCGCACAACTTCCTGCACGTCAATGTTTCCTTTTACCTCTTTTGAGGTTTTGATTTCTCCACCCACTACCACAAGCCCGGTGGTAACAAACGTCTCACATGCCACCTTGGCATTTGGGTCGTAGCGTAAGAATTGGTCGATGATAGCGTCTGAAATCTGGTCGGCAACCTTATCAGGGTGCCCTTCTGAAACCGATTCCGATGTAAACAAGTAAGCCATGGCTGAGTTGATTTGGTGCGCGAAAATAGCCAAAAGGGCCAAACAAATGGCAAATTGGCGCTAAAATGGCCTTGGCACGATTTTCCGTTACCCCCCGCGAATTTCGTATTTTCGTCGCCCTTTATAACGCACATAGGAACACACTCCATCATGCTTGATTTTTTCTCTAAGTCGCTCTCCAAACTTTTCGGCAACAAATCGGATCGGGATTTGAAAACCATTCAGCCTATTGTGGCTGAGATTCACGCGGCCTATACCAAGGTAAATGCAGGTTCGGCCGACGATCTTCGGGCCGCCTCTGCAGCGCTCCGTCAAAGGCTTTCTGCGGCCATTTCCGGCCCTGAAGCGGAGATTGTACGGTTGCGCGCTGAGGCCGAGGCCCTGGATACCGATCTGGAAGGGAAGGAACGGGTGTATGCCGAAATCGACCGTTTGCGCAAAGAGGTACAAACCCTTCTGAAAGCAGAGTTAGACGCCATTCTCCCTGAGGCTTTTGCCATCATGAAGGATACTGCCCGTCGTTTTAAAGAGGGGCACGTTCAAGTGCGCGCCAACGATCGCGATCGAGCGCTTGCAGCAACCGCCGATTATGTGCGCCTGGAGGGCGAAAGCGCGGTTTATGCAAACAGCTGGATGGCCGCCGGAAACACCATCACTTGGGACATGGTGCACTACGATGTGCAGCTCATCGGCGGAATCGTGCTGCACCAAGGAAAAATTTCGGAGATGGCCACCGGTGAAGGAAAAACCCTTGTGGCTACGTTGCCGGTTTTCTTGAATGCGCTGAGTGGAAAAGGGGTACATCTGGTTACGGTAAACAATTACCTCAGCCGACGCGATGCGGAGTGGATGGGGCCTTTGATGGAGTTTCATGGGCTCAGGGTAGATTGCATCGATAAGCACGAACCCAATTCGGTTGAACGCCGCAATGCCTACCTCGCCGACATCACCTACGGAACCAACAACGAGTTTGGCTTTGATTACCTCCGCGACAATATGGCGCGCAATCCCGAAGATTTGGTGCAGCGCGAACATCAGTTTGCCATTGTGGATGAGGTGGATTCGGTACTCATCGACGACGCCCGTACACCCCTCATCATCAGCGGTCCCGCACCCCGCGGCGACGACCACGAGTTCTTCGAGCTTAAGCCCAAGATCGAGAAACTCGTTAACGCCCAGCGCAATTACATCAATACCGTGCTGGCCGACTCTAAGAAGCAGCTCGCCAACAGCACCGACAAAAAGGCTCAAGAAGAAGGAGGATTCCTCCTGCTCAGAGCACATCGTGGCTTACCCAAAAACAAAGCCCTTATAAAATTCCTGAGTGAACCCGGCATGCGTGCCCTGTTGCAGAAGACCGAAGCGTTCTATCAACAGGATCATGGCAAGGAGATGGTGAAGGTAGATGCCGAACTGTTTTTCGTTATAGACGAACGGCACAACACCATTGAGCTTACCGAACGCGGAATAGACCTTATCTCAACCTCTTCCGACGACGCCAAATTTTATGTGTTGCCCGATGTAGGAGCCGAAATGGTAGAGGTGGAGCGATCTGCCCTGGCACAGGAAGAGAAGCTTCAGCGCAAAGATCAAATCATGCGCGACTACACAATTAAGTCGGAGCGGGTACATACCATGAACCAGCTGTTGAAGGCCTACACCTTGTTTGAGATCGACGTAGATTACGTGGTGATGGAAAACAAGGTTAAGATTGTAGATGAACAAACCGGACGTATCCTCGATGGAAGAAGATATTCCGATGGATTGCACCAGGCCATTGAAGCAAAGGAAAATGTAAAGGTGGAGGCGGCCACCCAAACCTACGCAACCGTTACCCTGCAAAATTACTTCCGCATGTATCATAAGCTTGCCGGTATGACCGGTACAGCGGAAACAGAAGCATCGGAGTTCTGGGATATTTATAAGCTTGATGTAGTGGTTATTCCAACCAACCGTTCCATCTCCAGAAACGACCAGGAGGATTTGGTGTACAAAACCAAACGCGAGAAGTACAATGCCGTCATCGATCAGATCATAGCGGAAACCGAAAAAGGCAGGCCAGTATTGGTGGGAACCACCTCAGTTGAGATTTCCGAGTTGCTCAGCCGCATGCTGAAGCTCAAGAACATCAAGCACAACGTGCTCAACGCAAAGTTGCACCAGCGCGAAGCAGAGATTGTGGCAAGTGCAGGTTTGACAGGCACGGTAACCATTGCCACCAACATGGCCGGTAGGGGTACCGACATTAAGCTTGGGCCGGGCGTTAAAGAGGCAGGAGGATTGGCCATCATTGGCACGGAGCGCCACGATTCGCGCAGGGTTGACCGTCAGTTGCGAGGCCGTGCAGGCCGTCAGGGCGATCCCGGATCCAGCCAGTTCTTTGTTTCGTTGGAAGACGATTTGATGCGCCTGTTTGGCAGCGATCGTATTGCCGGCCTGATGGACCGCATGGGCTTAAAAGAAGGAGAGGTAATTCAGCACAGCATGATTACCCGCAGCATAGAGCGTGCTCAGAAGAAAGTAGAGGAGAACAATTTTGCAACGCGCAAACGTTTGCTGGAATACGACGATGTTATGAATTCCCAGCGCGAGGTGGTGTATACGCGTCGCCGACATGCCTTGCACGGAGAGCGCCTATCGCTCGATGTATCGAATACCTATTATGATGTATGTGAAGGCTTGGTAGCCGAGTATCAGGAGCAAAAAAATCCGGAAGGGTTTGAGCTGGAGTTGATTCGTCTTTTGTCCATCGAAAGCCCTCTTTCTCGCGAAGAATTCTCTCGAATGCCGGCATCCGAAGCAGCTCAAAGGGTGTTTGATGCTGCCATGCAGCATTATGTGCAAAAGAGCCGCACCCTTGCTCAAGCTGCGCTTCCGGCCATGCAGAACGTGTTCGAGCATCAGGCGCATGTATACGAAAACATCGTGTTCCCCATTACCGATGGCTTGAAAACACTGCATGTGGTGGTAAATCTAAAGCGGTCGGTGCAGAGTCAGGGAATGGAATTGGCCAACGGCATTGAACGCAACGTGGTGCTCAACATCATCGACGATGAGTGGAAAGAACACCTCCGCGAGATGGATGAGTTGAAACAAAGCGTTCAGAATGCGGTATACGAGCAAAAAGATCCCTTGTTGATTTATAAGTTTGAGTCTTTCAATCTCTTCAAAGACATGGTTCAGAGGGTAAACCGCGAGATGGTTTCCTTTCTTTCTCGTGCTTTTTTACCCATGGAGCAAGAACCTCAGGTGCGCGAAGCAAAGCCCGCCCCCAAGGCCGATTTGTCTCAAATTAAAACATCGAGGTCCGAGCAGGTTTCCTCTACCCCGGTTCCTCAGTTTTCAGGCGGAGGTCCCGAGTATGAACAAACCCAGGAGAGGCCCAAGCAGATGCCGGTTCGGGCAGAGAAAACAGTGGGTAGAAACGATCCATGCCCTTGTGGTAGCGGCAAAAAATTCAAAGCCTGCCATGGGCAAAACGCCTGATAAACAGCCTTCCCTGTTTTTGGGATATTAAATTGAAGTAATGGAGACTTGGGTTTTATATGCCTTGCTGTCCATGCTGTTTGCCGGCTTCACCTCTGTGCTTGCGAAGGTTGGATTAAGCCAGGTGCACCCTGATGTGGGTTTGATGGTGCGCACCACCACCATTTTTGTGTTGGTCATTGGGTTTGCTTTGGCTACACGAGATGTACGATCTCTGGGTCAGGTACCAACTAAGCATTTGTGGCTGCTGGTGGCATCGGGCGTAACCACAGCCCTAAGCTGGATTTTTTATTACCGTGCTGTAAAAGATGGGTTGGTGGCTTATGTTGCCGCAATAGATAAGGGCAGTATTGTTATAACTCTTTTCCTATCCTACTTTATTTTGAAGGAACCCCTGTCTTTGCGATTGCTCGTAGGTGTAATGCTCATGCTGTCGGGGTTGTTGGTGCTTACCTGGAAGTTTTAACTCATTTTGCACTGAGAAAAGCCTTTCCGGAAATCACATACCTACGCAGGTTCTCTGTTTCGGCATCGCTGAGTTGAGCTTTGGGTGCCATCCATGCAACGATTTTTTCCCACTCTGCCTCGTTGTGACTTTTCACCTTCGGCGATCCGTGGCAATTGCTGCAGCGCTCAGCTAATACACGGTGCCCTTCCTGCAGATCGGCCAGCGAGGTATTGGGCCATTTTAGTTTGGCGAGTTCCAATTGCTGATCATTGGGCAACGTCGGACGCTTATCGGAGGCTCCTACTGCAGCCACTTTTTTCGAGGAATTACAACCCGATGCCGTTGCCACCAAAAAAAGGCCTGCAAGAAAAACTTTTTGTATGCTCATGCATCGAAGGTAATGAAAGAAGCGGGATAAGCCCGATGCCCCGTTTATTTTGCCTACCTTTGTGTAATTCAAATTCAGCCGTCTCGGCAACAATGGTCTCAGATAGGCCTCAATTTTCCAATTTTTCTTCATGCTTTTTTCCGATTTAAATCTAATAGCCCCTTTGCAGCAGTCGTTGCGCGAGGAGGGTTATGAAACCCCCACACCCATTCAGGCTCAGGCCATTCCCATTGTTTTATCCGGCCGAGATTTGCTCGGCTGCGCTCAAACCGGAACCGGCAAAACCGCTGCATTCAGCTTGCCCATTTTACAACTCTTATCCAATTCAAGCGCACAATCCGGTAAACGCCCTATACGTGCCCTTATTCTTACCCCCACGCGTGAATTGGCCATACAGATTGGGGAGAGCCTTACAGCCTATGGGCGTCACCTCTCTCTCCGTTCTTTGGTAATTTACGGTGGTGTTGGACAACAAACCCAAACGGATGCCCTAAAGAAAGGGGTTGATGTGCTGGTTGCCACGCCTGGTAGGTTGCTGGATCTTTACAATCAAGGTTATGTTAAGCTATCGTCTCTCGAGATTTTTGTCCTCGATGAAGCCGATCGCATGCTCGATATGGGGTTCATTCACGACGTACGCAAAGTGGTATCGTTCGTTCCTCAGGACAGACAAACGCTGTTTTTTTCCGCCACCATGCCGAATGAAATTGCGCATCTGGCCCAGTCCATATTGCGCAATCCGGCACGGGTTGAGGTGGCTCCAGTTTCTTCTACCGCCGAACGTGTTGCACAAACGGTTTACTTCACCAACAAGCCCGACAAAAGGGCTCTGCTGAAGCATGTGCTCGACGATCCCAACCTCGACTCTGTTCTTGTGTTTACGCGTACCAAGCACGGAGCAGATCGCGTTGCCCGCGATTTGAATAAAGCCGGAATCAAGGCTTTGGCCATTCACGGCGATAAGTCCCAAACCGCCAGGCAGCATGCCCTATCCACCTTTAAGGACCGCAAAACCCGCGTGCTGGTGGCCACCGATATTGCCGCCCGCGGCATCGACATTGAGGAACTTGGTTTCGTGATCAATTTCGAAGTTCCAAATGTTCCGGAAACCTACGTGCACCGCATCGGCCGCACCGGCCGCGCTGGGCTCTCCGGGAAAGCCATTACGTTCGTGGATCATGAAGAGAAGCCGTATTTAAAGGACATTCAAAAGCTCATAGGAAAAACGGTGGATGTGGTTCAGCAACATCCTTTTCCTATGTCCGATACGCCACCTCCTCCTCCGGAAAAGCGCGAACCACAGCATCGTGGTCATCGACAGCCCAACCCCATACAGCGCAGCGCCCAAGGCGCTAAAGCCGGCAGCGGTAACCCAAGGGCCGGGCACCGCAGAGGACGTTGATGATGCACTTCGCGTTTCAATTTTCCTGCACAGCAGCCTTCTTTGAATCGTGTATATTAAAAAAGCATTATAATTTTTTGATTTTGGGTTAAGCCCAAGGTTTTCTTACCTTGGCTTCATCATGTGGAAGCTTCGTGGTCTTAACCGCATAGCGTGGTGGCTAAACATTCCGGTTTCGGCTCTCTTGCTTGGCGCATACGCCAGCTTGTTTGTTAGCCCCAAAACCTTTTATCCCTTCGCTTTCCTTGGTCTTGCTTATCCGATTTGTCTTCTTTTAAATTGCCTGTTTCTGTTGTATTGGCTGGTGCAGTTTCGCATTCACGCACTGCTCAGTTTAATCGGCATCCTGGGCGGTTGGCCCATGCTCTCGCGCGTGATACAAGTTCGTCCGTTCGCCACTGAATTCAGCGAAAAGCAAGCCAAAGCGGATCATCAACTTAAGTTTATGACATGGAATGTTCGATTGTTCGATTTGTACAATTGGTCGCACAATCGGGAAACCCGCAACCGCATGTTTGTTTTTCTAGAGAATCAAAAGCCCGATGTTATAGCTTTTCAGGAGTTTTACGCGAGCGATGACGATCATTTCGTGGATGTAGACTCTCTTAAACGGATTTTAAACATGCCCTACGCGCAAGTGCATTACACCATCACGTTGCGAAATAAAAATCATTGGGGCTTGGCCATTTTCAGCCGATATCCCATTCGTGGAGGTGGGCATGTAGCATTCGAAACCAGAAGCAACAACGCATGCGTCTATGCCGACGTGGCTCTTCCTGATCGCACGATTAGGGTGTACAATCTTCACCTTCAGTCCATCCACTTCAAAAAGGAAGATTACGATTTTATCGACAGCTTAAAGGTTGAGGGCAATGTTGATCGGGTTGCAAGTTCGCGTAGGATTTTGGGCAGGATGAAGCGCGGATTTCAGAAAAGAGCCCAACAGGTAGACCTTATGTGCATGCACCTCGCATCTTGCCCATTCCCCAAGATACTAACCGGTGATTTCAACGATTCTCCTGTCTCATATACCTATGAGCGCCTTTCAACCGGATTAAAGGATGCCTTTCTCGAAAGCGGTACCGGCCTTGGTCAAAGCTATGGAGGAAAGTTCCCTTCCTTCCGCATCGATTATATCCTACACGACGCCGCTTTGCCCTCTTCCGGATTTACCATACACCGAAATGCGCTGTCCGATCACTATGCTCAATCCTGTTATTTCCAAATTCCGGGAAGCCCAACAAGACCTTGATTTTGGGTTAACGCAGAAAGATTATAATATTTTTTATCTAACCCATCAGACGGGGTTGCATCATTTCGGCTTACCGGAAACGCCCTATGTAGGCCTGTAAGTCCGAGATGCTCGATTCGAATGTAAACGCATCGTTTACCTGAAAGTAATTGCCTCTGTCGTAAGTACTTGCATAGGCGATTTTCGCCACCTCCAAACGGCTCTGCTCAAAATCGAACAGCATCATAAGCTCTTTTACCTGCTGCGTAAACATGCAGCGATTGGCAATTACTTGTTTTGCAATGGTAAGTTTCGATTGCTCAAAGGATTTAGAGGCAATGGTCGCTTTCAAGGATTGAAATTCGTTGGGTTGCATGGGAGCAGGGCAGCCCACAGGACCCGAGTAGCCCGGCAACACCGGTGGTGCAGGAGGTGGAGTATTGATTACGGTTGTGGTAGGCTGACTGTAGGTTACCACCGCGCCAGCAGGTTGTCCATAGGTTGTTGTGGTGGTAGTTTGCTGTGTGGTGGTTCCCCAACCATTGTTCACATTCATATTGATGCCAATGCCACCCAAATTCATATTCATGTTGATGTTATCGTCCGGAAAGCCATCGTTGTATGTGGTTGTAGTGGTGGTAATGGTTTGTTGCCCGGGCAGCGGAGTGGAGTGATACATGATCATTTGCTGGTTGGGAACCACGGTCTGGGTGTAGTTGGCAAAGGGTGTAGCCCCCTGATAGGTTAATCCATACATGCCCGTAGGCTGCAAACCAATCAAGAAATTGTTTTCCGCATCGGCCATAAGATTAACGGTGTTATCTATGTAGCCCAATCTTGGATTTTCGAAGGCAATACGAGATGAAAAGTTCGGGAAGGTTAGCCCGCTGATGCGGATGTTCGAAACAGGGGAACCGTTTTGACAAACGCCATTTACGTAAAGAAAAAAGCGCTCGCCTTGGGCGGAATAAAAAACGGCGTTTGCTGTTTGGGCATAATTGGATGCAGCTGTTGCCAAAAGAACTGAAAGACCAAGAAGAAAAGTGCGCATGGAGTAACGAGTTTGTTTGAGGGCTAATTTACAAATACAATGCCAAGTTAAAGAAGTCCCTCATCGCACATACTGAGGTACTCATTTTTACCGATGATGAGGTGGTCTACGAGTTTTAATTTCAGGAGTTCTGCACCTAAAATCAAACTGCGCGTTAGGTTTAAATCTTCTGTACTCGGGGTTAAGTTGCCGCTTGGGTGGTTGTGCGCCAAGATGATGGATGAACCCATGTGATCCAGAGCATGCTTAAATATCACCCTCGAATCCACCATCACAGCGCTAATGCCGCCTTTGCCAATTTGCACGCACGCTTTAACCCGTTTCGCCTGATTTAAAATCAAAATCCAAAACTCCTCTGTAGATAAATTGCTCAAGCGGCTTTCCAATACTTTATAGGCATCACGGCTGCAGGTGATGGCGGCATTTGATGATCCGGTGGTGGCTTTTTGCCGAACCGAAAGCTCTAAGGCAGCCATAAGCCGAATGGCACGAGCTGGCCCAATGCCTTGAACCTGACAAAGTTGTGCAAGTGTATAGCTCGAAAGGTTTTCGAGGCTGTTTTCTACCCGCATCAATAGGTCACGAGCCACTTCTATGGCATTTCGGCCAGTGGTGCCTGAACCCAACAACAAGGCAATCAGTTCAACATCGGTGAGAGCCCGCGCACCCTTTTCCATCATTTTTTCGCGCGGACGGTCTGCCTCAGCCCATTCCTTTATGGGCGGACTGTTTGGAATCGTATTCGTTTGCATATTTAAGGTTATAAATTATGGTATTGGGTTGAGAAGATCCAAAAACGGTATTGCCAGCAACCAAAACATCGGCACCCGATGCACACAAACGGTCGCGGTTTTCTAAACTTACACCCCCGTCTATTTCGATAAGGGCAGGGCTGTTTCTTTGAAGCAATCGATTTTTTAGGTCTCCGATTTTATGATACGTACGATCTATAAATTTTTGACCGCCAAAGCCCGGATTCACCGACATAAGGCAAACCAAATCCGCATCGCTCAGCACATCATCGAGCAGGGCAACAGAGGTGTGGGGATTCAGAGCCACTCCGGCTTTCATGCCTTTTTTTCGAATGAAGTCTAACGTACGGTGCAAATGGGTACAGGCTTCGTAATGGACGGTTAGCACGGCGGCTCCTGCCTCTGCAAATCGTTCCACATAACGATCCGGATCTACAATCATCAAGTGCACATCCAAAGGCTTTTTCGCAATAGCGGCTATGGGCTTCAATACCGGAAATCCGAACGAGATGTTGGGCACAAATACTCCGTCCATAACATCAATATGGTACCAGTCCGCCACAGATTCATTCAGCATCTCAACATCGCGCTGAAGGTTGCCAAAGTCGGCAGATAATAAGGAAGGGGCGATTAGGGGATGAGGCATGACTTACGGGTCGCGAACCAAAGATACATCATGTCCATCGAAAACCGCATAGGGCGATCCACGAAACCAATCACCCAGGTTTACATACCGGGCTCCACCGGGCAAGGGATAGTCGAGCAAAAGGTGGCGGTGTCCGAAAAGGAAATAATCCACTTGGGTGGTTTTCAAAATCTCTAAACAGTATTGGATGAGCCATTCCTTTTCCTCTCCATGAAAAACTTCGTCGTTTTGGCCGGTGTGGGCCCTGCTTCTTCTCGACCAAAAGTTGGCCAAACCTATGCCAAAATTCGGATGAAGCCGTGCAAAAGCCCACTGGCAAAAAGGGTGTGCAAAGATTCGCTTGATGGTTTTATAGCCATAATCTCCCGGGCCAAGTCCGTCTCCATGTCCGATGTAAAATTCCTTGCCATTCCAAGTTTCACGCAAAATGGAGCGATGAAGCTTTACTCCCAGCTCTTCTTCCAAATAGCCAAACGTCCACATATCGTGGTTGCCGGTGAAGTAGTGAACCGGTATTCCGGCATCGCTTACTCGGGCAATGGCTCCCTGCAAGCGGGCATATCCTCTTGGAATGGCGTGGCGATACTCGAACCAAAAATCGAAAACATCGCCCAACAGGTAAATGGCTTGGGCATCGGGTGCAACGTTTTCAAGCCATTGCACAAGTCGCTTTTCCCGCTCCAAGCTTTTCTCCCGATTGGGAATGCCCAGATGAAAGTCAGAGGCGAAATACAGCCGCTTGCCCGGGATTAAATCCATGAATCAGCGATTCAGTAACTCTGCGACTTTGTTTTCCAGTTCCTTATCGCGCAATCCTTTGGCTACAATTTTACCCTCTTTATCCAATAAAAAGGTCAAAGGAATGCCCTCGATTTTGTACAAGGGTACAACGCTCGAACTCCAATATCCCAAATCGCTCACATGGTTGGTCCAGGAAAGGCGATCTTTTTGGATGGCCTCTGTCCATTTCTCTTTGGTTTTGTCTAACGAAACGCTGTAAACGGTAAATCCTTTGTCTTTGAAGCGCTCGTAAATGCGCACCACATTTGGGTTTTCGCGCCGGCAAGGGCCACACCAACTGGCCCAGAAATCGAGCAGCACTACTTTCCCTCTCAAGGAAGATAAAGCCAGTTCCTGACCTTCCGGGCTGTTGAGTTTGATGTCGGGTGCAACTGTGCCCGGTGCAAAACGCGCAAGCTCTTCCATGCGCTGGTGGTAATCCAATACATACGCACTTTTGGGTAGGGCTTTGCTGAGCGATGCATCCAGCTTTTGGTATACGTCTAGATACCGATCCTTGTCCAGTTTTTCAACTATAGCAAGGCTAGCGAGGCTTTTCCCATGATTGCTGAGAAAGTTCTTGAGAAAGGTGGCCTCCTCTTCCATCATGCGCTCGTAATTGTGCGTTAATGCCTCCACTATGGAATCACGCTTTGGACTGTTTTGGGCCTCCTGATAAAGTTGATTCAACTCCTGCCCTTTGGCGAAGTTTTTCTGCAAGTATTTGTTGGCCTCCTGAAGGTCTTGGCTCATGATGGAGCCGGCAACGGTGTAATTGGAACTGAACCCTTGTGCAGAGCCCGAAACGGTAACGTTTTCACCCGGTTGCAGAATCAACATAGCGCCCTCATTTTCAGAAAGTTTAAGACGATAGAAAGTTGGCTCGCTCACGGTAAACGGGAAGGTAAAGTTCCCCTTAGCATCCAAGGTGACCGAATCTTTGGCAACGATTTCCTTTGCTGTTAAGGCCTCCAATTTTAGGGTTTTTCCGGCAGCCCCGGTGAGGGTTCCGGTAATGCGGTTGTCCTTGCTGCCTGCGCAGGAAGCCAAGGAAATGCATAACAGAAAAATGCAGAGAAGTCGGGATGGTGTTTTAGCTTGCATATCGCTCAAAGGTAAGGCAAAAGGAGGCACTCAACGTTCAAAAAAGGAATCGATTCGTTACCTTTACCCACATGCTTAGAATACTACGCAGGATTCTTCTTTTTGTTGTTTCCTTCTACGGTTTGGCCTCACCAAATGCAGTGGCCCAATCCAACCTTGCCAATCAAGCGGTAATCCGAAACATCATTCAGAATGAAGGGTTGTCTTCCAGTTTCGTAACTTGTATGGTGCAAGACCGGCGCCACATTCTTTGGGTGGGTACACAGGAAGGTTTAAGTAAGTACGATGGTTACGATTTTAAAACGTTTCAGCATAAAGATGGCAATCCTTCCACCTTAGCCAACAACTTCATTTCGTACATCCTCGAAGATAATCATGGCCTGATCTGGTTGGGTCTAAAAAAGCAGGGTGTCGATTGTCTCGACCCTATCACTGAGCGTTTTTCTCATTTCGAATTGAGTTCCGGAAAGGGCAAGAACCGAAAAACCTTTACCACGGTAAGTGGTATGTGTGAGGATGAGTGGGGCGGTATTTGGGTTTCCACTCGAGAGGGTGGAATTTACAGAAAAGCACCCGGCGACTCAAAGTTTGTTATGTTGGAGAATGAGATGGAGAGGTTGGGTATTAACACCAATCAGAAGGTGACTTTGACGCGCCTGGGGCAAAAAATCTTTGCGGGTGTGGTAGGAAGAAACGGTCTACTGGAATTTGCTTGGAATACGCGTGGAGAGATAGTGGGCAGATGGCTGCATGCAAAAAAAAATGGACTGGATAGTATAGGAGTTGTTAATCGAATGTGCTCGGATCCACGAGGGTATCTTTGGCTTCACGAACATGGACGCGGTATATCGCGCTTCGACCCCAAATCTGAAACTATCCAAAGAGTCGCTTCCCCTCTTGGCACCAACAATTTTGTTGTGAATCGAATGCTCGTAGACCACAATTGGAGGTTGTGGGTTGCTACAGAGACCGAGGGCTTGCTTTTTTTGGAAAGACTCGGCGAGAATCTTCAATTCTTTGATAGGAAGATGGTGAACGACGGAAAAAACATCAATTGGCTCATCGAAGATTTTCAGCAGAATATTTGGCTCGCAGTTTTTGGCGGTGGGATTGTTCAGTTGAAGTTCAACCAAACATCTTTTCGTAATTTTTTCTCCTCTATAAAGGTCGAGGAAAACATCGGCATTTCAGGTCTCTATTCCGACCGTCAAGGAGGGGTTTGGGTAGGTACAGCCCAAAAAGGAATGCGGTTCATCAACCGCGCTTTCAAGCCCTACCTCGTAGATGCATTTAACAAGGAAATGAGCACACTGGTCATTCTGTCGATGTGCGAGGTGCCCGGTAACCGAATGCTGGTAGGAACAAGCAATGGCTTATATGATGTGGATATGAGCTCCTTGGCCTTCAAACGCATTCATCTCATAAAGGGATCTTCATCAGTGGATGTTTCAGGCATCTCATATAAGAACGGAAGGGTCTTTCTAACCATTTATGGTCATGGTCTGTGTTACTTCGATCGTTCCCCTAATGGAGTCAATGGGCCTTTATTCACCAAAGAAAATCAGCCTGAGCTCAATCGCGCAAACGATATTGAAGTAAACAGTGTTTCGTTGTTGCGCAACGGATATTGTTTGGTAAATGGCTACAATCAAGGTCTAACGGTGTATAACGAACAAATGGAATGGGTGAGAAGTGTCGGCACCGAGGCTGGAAAAGGGTTGGCATCCAACACCGCATATTTGACTCTTGAGGATTCCAAGGGAAGGGTTTGGGTGAGTGCAGGTGGAATGGGACTCGATGTTGTGCTCAACGCAGATGCTCTTGCAGTGCCCAAAGCACCTCTTCATGTGTTGCACATTTCCACCGATGATGGGTTGTGCAACAATTCCGTTTATGGACTATTGGAGGATCATTCTGGCAACATTTGGGCTTCAACCAATCTTGGTCTTTGTCGAATCAGTAATGTGGATGAACTTCTCCGACATAAGGAGAATCAATTAAATGGGTCTAAAGGCAAGGCCTATCAACCCGAGCTTTCCCACCATTTCAAAACCTTCCTGATGGTGGATGGGCTTCCCAGCAATGAATTCAACTTTGGAGCCTTTGCTAAAAGTCTCGACGGGCGACTCTATTTTGGGGGATTGAATGGGGTAACTTCCATTATGCCCGATAGCATCATGACGAACCTTCAAAAGCCGCAGATCATCATCTCAAGCTTTCGCTTATTTGGAAAGGAATCTAAGCTTGACACGAATATTGTACATAAGCGCCAGATTTCACTCAACTATAAACAAAACTTCATATCGTTTGAGTTTGCCGCTCTTAACTTTATTCTAACCGAAAAGAACCAATTTGCATATCGGTTGGATGGATACGACAACGACTGGGTTTATCCTGGTCATCGACGTTTTGCCAGTTACACCAACCTCGATCCCGGAGAGTATTTGCTTCAAGTAAAGGCATGCAACAACGATGGCATTTGGAGCGATCAGGATACCAAGCTGCGCATTATTATCAATCCCCCGTTTTACAAAACCAAATGGTTTTACACCCTGATTGTGTTGTTGTTAATCGGCATCATATACGCCTACATTCGGTTCCGCGAAATGCAGCTTGTGAAAGAGAATCTCATGCTGGAAAAGAAGGTAGAGGTAAGAACGCGTCAGATTGCTGAAATCAACAAGGAGATTTCCAAAAAGAACCAGGACATTACCGATTCAATTAATTACGCACGCCGCATACAGCAGGCCATTTTGGTGCCGGAGCACGAGATCAGGCAATCCCTCTCAGGCCTATTTCTTTTTTATAAGCCTAAAGACATTGTAAGTGGAGACTTTTACTGGTTCCACCGCATTCAGGATCCGCAATCGGGGCAGGAGTGTTTTCTCATTGCTGCGGCAGATTGCACCGGGCATGGTGTTCCGGGTGCGTTCATGTCGATGATTGGCATTGACCGTCTGAACGAGGTGGTAAAACAAACCCAGAATCCCGGCAGGATTTTGGAGCATTTAAATCGAGCAGTAAAAGAATCGTTGCGGCAAAGTGACCAGATGGACCACACGCGCGATGGTATGGATATAGCTTTGTGCTTAATTCGCCCGGAATTGGAGGGTGGCGCAACCTTATTATTTGCCGGAGCAAATCGCCCCATGTGGATTGTTTCCAAAGGACAAACGATGCCCACCGAGATTAGGTCTACCAAGGCTGCTATTGGCGGGTTTACCGGAGAGAATCAAGAATTTGCTACTCAAGAAGTAAGGGTGTTCCAAGGCGATTCTGTGTACTTTTTTACCGATGGCTATCTGGATCAGTTTGGAGGCGAACACTCCCGCAAATTTATGGTAAAGCAATTCCGAACGTTGGTGGGCAGCATTGCGCATCAATCTTCTTCTGATCAGGCGAAAAGCCTACATGCAGCATTTGAGCAATGGCGGCAGCAGGAGGAACAGGTGGATGATATTCTGGTGATGGGCTTTGTGGTATAGCCTCATACCCTCAGAAATGCAATCAAATCGGTTCCGGGTATTTCGGTTACGCCTGCTTGTCTCAGCATCGTTACGACTTGGCCCCTATGAAATGTGCTGTGGTTGGTTACATGCATGACGATGTCGGCATGAGGCGTGGCCTGCTCTTTTCCGGAAAGCAAGTGGTAGTGCGCGGTTTCTTCCCACCAAGCTTCTTGCTGAGCAACACAATGATCTCGAAGCCGATTGGAGCATTCGATCCATCCTGCTATTCCATCCTCGCGTTGCCAATCTTTGCTTGGCCAGGTACTGAACGATTTTCCCTGCAACCGGTTTAGCCAAATTAGTTCGGCGTCCCAAATGTGCAACACTGTTTTGCAAATACTGGGGAAGCTGCTCCCGTTGGGGCGCATGAAAACTTCTTCGCCTAGGGTTTGCACCACATGGAACACCTGAGTATTGGCCCAAGCATTATAAATTGTTTGTCGTAAAATTCTATCCAACTTGGTTCTTCTTTTACAGCCATCCGCTGGCAAGAACATCGGCCAAATGCATAACCTTCAGTGGTTTGTATGCCGATTTAATGAAACCGTCCAGGTGCATGAGACAGGAAGAGTCTGTAGCAATAAGGTACTCTGCCTGCACACTAAGTGCATGGGTAACTTTTTCTTCTGCCATGGCAACCGAAACCGGCTCGTATTTGGTTGCAAAGAAGCCACCAAAGCCACAGCAGGTTTCAGCGTCGGGCAACTCCAATAGCTCAAGTCCCTTTACTTTTTCCAGAAGAATTCTCGGCTCCCTCCTTAGGCCGTAGTTCCGAAGGCTGGCGCAGGTGTCCATAAATACCGCTTTGCCAGCAAGACTTGCTCCTACGTTGGTGATTTTAAGGACATTTACAAGGAAGTCGCTGAACTCAAATAAGTTGCGCTGGATTTGTTTGAATTCGTTGTGCAACACCGAGTTGTGGAACATCTCGGGGTATTGATTGCGGATGAAGGCCACGCAGCTGCTGGATGGAACTACAATGTACCGGTCGTTCAAAAATTCCCGAATGAATTTCTCTCCAACCTCTTTGGAATCGTCCCAATGGCCGGCATTAAATGCGGGGTGCCCGCAACAGGTTTGTTCGGGGTTGTAGTTCACAGCACAGCCAACCGACTCCAGAACCTTAATCATGTTCCAAGCCGTATCCGGAAAAAACTGGTCGATGTAGCAGGGGATAAAAATGTCGACAATCATGCGCTGGGTACCGTTCAGGGCAAATGTAACGGAACCCTCTTTGGGCCGCATCCTTGACGCAGTTATGTTTTCAACCAATTATCAACGAACCCGTGAACCAACATAGGGGTTCGCGCGTTTGACTGCTCAAAAACACTACTTTAGCACCCCGAAAAAATCGCTTGTATGGCTGCCAAAACAGACGTTTATCAACACCCCGATTACTATCTGCTCGATGAGTTGTTAACTGATGAGCATAAACTCATTCGCGACACCGTTCGTGCATGGGTGAAAAGAGAAGTTTCTCCCATTGTGGAGGATGCCTGCCAAAAGTCTGAGTTCCCCAAGCAATGGCTCAAAGGTTTGGCTGAGATTGGGGCGTTTGGTCCTTACATCCCGGAGGCATACGGTGGCCCTGGCCTCGATCAAATCTCCTACGGCATCATCATGCAGGAACTCGAACGCGGCGACAGTGGGTTGCGGTCTACCGCTTCCGTTCAAAGCAGTCTGGTGATGTACCCCATTTTTGCATTCGGCAGCGAAGAGCAGAAGCAGCGCTTTTTGCCCCGCTTGGCCAAAGGTGAGCTCATGGGATGCTTCGGTCTTACCGAGCCCGACCACGGGTCAAATCCGGCCGGTATGCTCACCAATTTCAAAGACATGGGCGACCATTATCTGTTGAACGGAGCAAAAATGTGGATATCCAATGCACCATTTGCCGATATGGCTGTGGTGTGGGCTAAGAATGAAGAAGGCGTCATTCAGGGCATAATAGTAGAACGGGGAATGGAAGGATTCAGCACCCCCGAAACCCACGGAAAATGGAGTCTGCGCGCCAGCGCAACGGGAGAGTTGGTGTTCGATAATGTGAAGGTGCCCAAAGACAATCTCCTGCCCGGTGTAAAAGGATTAAAAGGTCCACTCAGCTGCCTCAACAGCGCTCGCTACGGCATCGCCTGGGGAGCTATGGGTGCAGCCATGGATTGCTACGATTCCGCACTCCGTTACTCCAAAGAACGTGTGCAATTCGGTCGGCCCATCGGAGGATTTCAGCTCACACAAAAGAAACTGGCCGAGATGCTCACTGAAATCACCAAAGGCCAGCTCTTGGTATGGCGATTGGGTGTGCTCAAAAATGAAAACCGTGCAACCCCGGCTCAAATTTCTATGGCCAAGCGCAACAGCGTTCATACGGCTCTCACCATAGCACGCGAGGCCCGTCAAATCCACGGAGGAATGGGCATTACCGGCGAGTACCCCATCATGCGCCACATGATGAATTTAGAATCCGTAATCACTTATGAAGGTACCCACGACATTCACCTGCTCATTACCGGCTACGACATTACCGGTATTTCTGCTTTTGAATGATGTACATGTTGTAGCAATTCATTTCCCAAAACGCCAGGCAACTGCCTGGCGTTTTGCATGAAGGAGATTCCGCAATGACCGATTTAAAGGGACACAGATATTTTTCGTGGATTTACAGGCACGCACTGCATCTTGGTCCTGCTGCGGTTC
>JBEIVB010000116.1:0-7093 GCA_040374085.1 Flavobacteriales bacterium
ATCTACCTAAACACGCGCGAGTTTTTTGAGCAGTTCCTGCATGTAGAATCTATGGTGGTTGAGGAGCCTCAGGCGCCGAACATAAAATGGATATTCGACAAGGAGCATTATAAAACTCAATTGTCACAGTCTTTGCCAGTTGAAAGTTTCTTTGGGTGGGCTGCAGAAACCCTGAAAGGGGAATACGAACACATTGAAACCGATAAATTTTTCAGCTTGGCTGGTCTTCTGTTTGAAGATGATTTGCACCTAGAATTCGACACCACCAAAGCCCACGAGCGCATCCGCACGGATGAGTTGAACTTGAGGGTTCCAAAAATTAAAATCAATACCCATGGAGTATCCGAAATACCATACACAGATCGTTGATGATCTTATGAGCGGACGTTTTATTCTGAGCAAGGATAAGGTGTTCGACGAGCTTAGGGCCAACGAGGCCTTTTATGCGTCTTTCTTTCGTGAGTCGTTTCGATACGACCTAAAGTTTAATCAGGAATACGCATACTTGGTTTCGCCGGAAACCACCGAGAATCTCTCTCGCGACATCAGCATCTTCTTTGCCATCTTGTGTTATGAGTTGGACAAAGACGGGAAGAACTTTTTGGATGAGTTGCAGTACGGCGAGTTTGAGATGGATCGGGTGGATGCCTATTTTGAGGACAGCACCTATAAAGAAGTTATACGCGCCAACAACCAGCTGAAAGACAGCGACTCGCGTCGTAAGTTGATCCGCAACGGATTGATGCGTAGGAACATTACAGAGCGAACCGCCGAGGATCGGTTTGTATTTACTCCGGCCTATAAGGTGTTCATACAGTTTGCGCTGGAGTTGGCTAAGCAGCGCATGTCTTCAGAGCAACCTGCTTAATTCTTTCGATGGGTAGCCAGCACAAGGGCCAAACAGCCCGATAGTGCAGCTATGGCGGAACCTGCGAGAACGGCCAGTTTGGCGTTCTCTTGAATAGGCGCTGCCTTTAGGCTGAGGTCGCAGAAAAAAATAGACAGCGTAAATCCTATTCCTCCGAGCAGAGAGCCTGCAGCCAGGGTGCGCATAGACGTTCCTTCGGGCAACATCGTCCACTTCAACTTGAGGCTGATCCAGGCGGTACCGATAATGCCTATGGCTTTACCGGGCACCAGGGCCAGCACGATGGCCAAAGCGAAAGGAGGCCAGGGCCAGTGGCTGTTTTCTAGGGCAATGGCGGTATTGGCCAGCACAAAAAGGGGCAGCACCAAAAAGGCCACGGGTTTGTTCAGAGCATGTTCGAACTGCTTACTTGTGGAGGCGCCTTTACCGGTGGCCGGCATGCAGAAGGCCAGCACAACGCCGGCAAGCGTTGGGTGGAGTCCGGCATGATGCAGGCATATCCACAACCCAATGCCGCCCATCAGCCACATCCAGCCGCGTGCATGAGGTTTGCGGGCCAGCAGCAGAAGTGCACACAGCATCAAAACAGCGGCTGTCAGCCAAAACGCATCTATGCCTCTGTTGAATCCGAGGGCCAGCACCACTACCGCGCCCACATCGTCGGCCACGGCCAGCGTGAGCATAAACACGCGGAACGCATTGGGGATGCGCGGACCCATGAGGGCCATCACCCCCACCACAAACCCTATGTCGGTGGCGGTGGCAATGGGCCAGCCGGTGGCGTAGGGCGTGCCATGCGTGAGCATTAGATACAGCAAGGCAGGCACCGCCATGCCCCCGGCTGCCGCAATCAAAGGCAAAAGGGCTTGGCGGAAGCGAGAGAGCTCTCCATAGGTTAGAGCCGCTTTTATTTCAATGCCAACGAGCAAAAAGAAGAGGCTCATGAGCCCTTCATTTATGCTTTCTTTTAATGAAATTCCATGCCACTTTTCTTCCCAACCCATGCGGTACGCAACCCCCCATGCCCCGTTGCCCAACAACAGGGAAAACAGCGCGGCCGCCAACAACAAGATGCCCGAAAACGCTTGATGTCGAAACAGGTTCAACATCCGCCTACTTACTTTGCCGGAGATGCCGAGCAGGGGGTGCAACGCGCTTTTCATGTTGCAAAGAAAAGAAAGACTCAGCACGCGCTCATTTTGCATACTTTTATGACCTCATGACCGAATATTCATACGACTTGTGCGTGATTGGTGCCGGTCCCAGCGGTTACGCCGGTGCCATGCGCGCCCTCGATTTTGGAAAGAAAGTATTGTTGGTAGAACGCAATCGCCTGGGCGGTGCCGGCATCTACAACGGAGCCCTCTGGAGCAAGGCCATGTGGGAGTTCTCCGAAAAGGTAAACCTGCGCCGTGAGGCAGAGCGAGAAAAGTTTGCAGGTGTAACCTGGGAGGAGATGATGCAGGATGTGCGGACCGCCGTGTATGAGCGTAAAATGCAGATGACCCTGCATTTGAACCTGCTCCAATCTGAAACCCAAAACCGAAACATCCATTACCAGAAAGGCCAGGCAGAGCTTGTTGACCCGCACACCGTGCGCATCACCAAACCCGATGGGTCCATTCGAACCTTTGCGGCGGAGCATGTTTTGCTCACCACAGGTTCCAGCCCCCGATACTTACCGCATATTCCCATTGATGAAAACATTGTGGTAACCAGCGACGGCATCGGCAATTGGACCGATTTTCCAAAGAGTCTGGTGATTCTCGGTGCCGGTGTAATCGGTTGCGAATTTGCCACCATCTTCTCCAACATCGGAAAAACCAAGGTGTACCTCATCGACAAGGGCGACCGCATTCTTCCCTTCGAGGATGAGGACATTGCACAAATGGTTACCGAGAACCTCGAGGCGAACGGGGTGGTGATTCACAAAAACTCCTCTCTGGTGCGCATGGAGGTAAAAGATGGGCACGTGGAATACGAATTGGAATACACCGATGGGCGCCACGAGATTCTACACGTAGAACGCGCGCTGGTGTCGGTTGGTCGGGTGCCCAACATCAAAGGCTTGGGCTTGGAACGTGTGGGTGTGGCCGTGAACGATCGCGGAAGCATTGTGGACAACGATACCCAAACCAATGTGCCAAATATATATGTGGCCGGCGATTTAACGGCCGAGATGGCCTTGGTTACCGTTGGTGAGCGAGAGGCCAGACATGCCGTTCGGAAAATGTTTGGGGGCTATGTGGATACGCTGAAATACAGAAACCTGTGCACCATCATGTTTCTCAACCCGGAAGTGGCCGTGGTGGGCATGAGCGAACAGGAAGCCCAGCGGAAAGGAATCTCCGTTAAGGTGGCCAAGATCGATTACAGTTGCATCGCACGGGCCATTGCCATGCGCCGCACCCGGGGCTTCTTTAAAATCATCGTTTCCAACGACGATGAGATGCGCATTCTGGGCATGAGGGCAATTGGCGAGCACGCTTCTTCTGCGATTCAGGCTGTGCAGTTGCTCATTTACATGGGTAAAGGCATAGACGAGCTGGCCCACATGATTTATCCTCACCCCTCCATCATAGAAGGCATCCAAGAGTGTGTTCGAATGCTTTTGAATAAATCCATTTATAAGTCATCTGTTTTTCGCGATAAGCTAAAATGCTACGTCTGCGAAAACGGTGTTTGTACCCCCATCCAAACATTGTAGGCATGCGCAACTTTTTCTGGACGACGTTGATTTTGTTTTTTGGAATCGGCCTAAGCAGCTTTGGGCCTTCCCCGGGCAAACTCTGTAAGGAGGCAAAGAGTTTTCAGGATTTGAAGATGTATCCCGAAGCCATACGCCGTTACGACGAGGCGCTGGGCTTAAAATCGAGCTATACCGATGCGTACGAAGGGCGGGCTGCATGCTTTGAAAGCCTCGGCCAGTGGGAAAAAGCCATGGAGGATTACAAGATGCTCATCAACATCAAATCCCGAGAGGAAACATATCGATTTCGTTTAGCCTTCGTGTACAACAAGCTCAAACGTTACCAATCTTCTTCCGAATTGTTGAGCAACTTAATCATACAAGGCATGAAGACGCCGGAGACGTATGATCTCATGGTGCGCAACAAAATATTGCTTTTGGATTATGAAAGTGCCATAGCCTATTGCAATGAGGCCTTTGCCATGCTGGAGCAAAACCCCTATTTCTATTACATGCGGGGAGTTGCCCAAGACAGCGTCCGTAATTTTCAGTTGAGCACACTCAGTTACCGGAAGGCCATTGAGATTTTAGAGGCCAACAAAAAGCAACCCCCTACTGCGGAGCACTTGCCCTACTACCTGAACGCTGCCGAGTCTTATAACCGCATGGGTTTGCACCAGGATGCTGTGCGCATCCTGATTTCAGCACGAAAAATATCGCCTAAAGATCCCGCGCTTACTATGCTCATTGGTAAAAGTATGTTGCGGGGCGGCGATTACAATGGAGCATCCAAGCAGTTTGATGAGGCCCTGGCACTCAAACCCGACAACTACGATGCCTGGGTACAAAAAGGATTTGCCCTGCGCAAACTGAAGCAGCATTACAACGCCATTGAAGCCTTGGATAAGGCGCTTGCCATGGACAGTACAAGCTGGCAGGCCTACATAGAGAAGGGTGGATGCTTTGAAGATTTAAACGAGTTTGATCAAGCCGAAGCTGCGTACCGCAAAGCTGCCCAACTGGCACCCAACAACCCCGAACCCCCAAAGCGCATCAAGCAATGCCGCGACCGGGCTTTTGAAATCAACCGTGAGTCGGGCAAGCCGGAGGTGGTGCTGCTTTCTCCGAAACCCGACGGCTCCACACTGGTGGTTCCAATCAGCAGAAATTTTATCGATTTGGATGGACAGGTGCTCGACAAAAGCCGAATCAACAGCATAGAGGTGGATGGGCAGCCCGCAGAATTCAGCAAGGACAGTTTGCAGCCCAAGTTTCACGTTTCGGTTTCCTTAGAAGGTAAAACCCAGTTGAAACTAAAGGCCATTGATATTTATTACAATACTACGATTGTAAATTATACGCTCTCCCGGCAAGAAACCACCCCCCCCAAACTGATTTTTCTCGATCCTTTGGCTCTGGGAGAAAGCGAAATTTATTTGCCTAAAACTGCAGGCAATTCCCTGGTGCTTAAAGGAAGGGTGGACGATGAAAGCGTCATTCACAGCCTCAGCATAAATGGTATTGCCGCCAATTTTTCCCACGACGTTTCCAACCCGGAGTTTCAGGTGGAGGTGCCCATCAAAGGCATCGATACCCTAAAAGCAGAGGTGACAGACGCTTATGGCAATACCGGTGTCCATCGTTATTTTTTGAACCGCAAGGCCCTTGCTGAGGCAGCCGTTAATCCCATGGGAATTACTTGGGTTGTGTTTATCGAAAATTCCGACTATTCGAACTTCTCCTCTTTGGTTGGTCCGGAAAGAGATTTAAAGAACCTTCAAGAAGCACTGGTAGGCTATCGTGTCGATCAATTCATCATCAAGCGCAATCTTACCAAGGATGATCTGGAGCGCTTTTTTGCATTGGACTTGAGGCAGCAACTGCGCAGCGCACAAGTGAATTCCTTGTTGATCTGGTATGCCGGGCACGGTAAATTCATCAATGGAAATGGATATTGGATTCCGGTGAACGCGGTTAAGACAGATGAGTTTACCTACTTTCAAATCACCAACCTCAAAGGCTATCTCAGTACCTATCCGTTTTTGAAGCACGTGTTGGTGGTTTCCGATGCCTGTGAAACAGGAGCGGCGTTTTGCGTGGAGTTAAAAGAAACCAACGACCCCGGCGATTGCGTAAAATCCGATGCTGTTTCGCGTAAATCGGCACAAGTGTTTACCTCTTCCAGTAGCGAGAAAAGTTCCGATATCTCCATTTTCAATGAAACCTTTTGTTCCATTCTGAAGAATAGCCCGGAGAAGTGCATTCCCATTGAGCGCATCCGAGGTCATGTGATCAAATCGGTGACCAACATCCAAAATCAAGTGCCGAAGTTTGGCACCATCATGGGGCTCGAGCAGGACAAGGGAAGTTTTTATTTTATAAAGAAATGAAAACACCCCCATTGTAGTCAAACTACAACAGGGGTGTGGAGTTGAAGATGCGTTAAAGCGTTAGCAATGGCCCTGTGCCAGCATGGCATCGGCCACTTTTACAAATCCGCCAATGTTGGCGCCCTTCACGTAGTTCACAAACCTGCCCTCTTGTCCGTAGCGCACACAGGTGCTGTGTATGTTGCGCATAATGTTGTGCAGGCGTTGGTCTACTTCTTCTCTTGTCCAGCTAAGGCGGAGTGAGTTTTGGCTCATTTCCAAGCCCGAAACGGCCACGCCTCCGGCATTGGAAGCCTTGCCCGGAGCGAAGAGGATTTTGGCGTGTAGGAAGGCGTGCACGGCTTCGGGTGTACACGGCATGTTGGCCCCTTCTGCCACGGCCAGAATGCCTTGTTTGATGAGGGCCTTGGCATCGTCGCCGTTCAGCTCATTTTGAGTGGCGCAGGGAAGGGCAACGTCGCACAAAACATGCTGCCAGGGGGTAGCATGTTTTATGAATTTAGTCTTATATTTTTCAGCATATTCTTTGATGCGTCCCCTTCGTTCGTTTTTCAGTTCCATGATCCAAGCCAGCTTGGCTGCATCGATGCCTTTTTCATCGTACACGGTTCCTTCTGAGTCGCTCATGCTCACCACTTTTCCACCGAGCTGAAGCACTTTTTCGGCGGCATATTGCGCCACGTTGCCCGACCCGGAAATGGCAACCCGTTTGCCTTTGAGGCTGGTGTTTCGGGTAGCGAGCATCTCCTGCATAAAGTACACACAGCCATAGCCTGTGGCCTCGGGGCGAATGAGGCTTCCGCCAAAGGTGGTGCCCTTGCCGGTGAGCACGCCTGTGAACTCGTTGCGCAAACGCTTGTATTGCCCAAACAGATAGCCCACCTCGCGGCCGCCTACGCCAATGTCGCCTGCAGGCACATCGGTGTCGGCTCCAATGTGACGTGCCAATTCTGTGGCGAAACTCTGGCAGAAGCGCATCACCTCATTGTCTGATTTTCCTTTGGGGTCAAAGTCCGACCCACCTTTTCCGCCGCCCATGGGAAGCGTGGTGAGGCTGTTTTTGAAGACCTGCTCAAACGCGAGGAATTTTAAAATGCCCAGGTATACGGTGGGATGGAAGCGCAGCCCGCCTTTGTAGGGGCCAAT
>JBEIVB010000216.1:0-2316 GCA_040374085.1 Flavobacteriales bacterium
CTGCCCATGTCATCCAATACCTCTACCCGGGTGGGGTTTTTAAGCCCTTCCACCAACAGGGATTCTTTTACCGGGTTTGGCACCAGGCGGTAGGCGGTTGACGGCTTTTTTAACACAATGACCGGTTCAATGTCTTCTTGCTCTTGTGCCAAGCGGCCTTGCACCTGGTATCCTTCGGTTTCCACCACCATGGTGTCTAATAGGGCGCGGGCATCAAATACACCTGGTCCACCCACGTTGGAGCGCAAAGCCGCCACTTGCCTAAAGCGCTGCTCCTGGGCTGTGCCGTGCATGGGCAGGTTGGCATCCACCAAGTCGAGGTAATCGCTCCACACATCTTTCCACTTGGTTTCGTAAAACACCGTAGGGGCTACGTCTTCTGTGGTGGCCTGAGCCAAAGAGGTGTCGGCATCTGCCCAAGCTTGGCCTACCTCGGCCAATTTGCCGGCCGGTACGTTGCTCATGCTGTCCACAAACAGAGTAAACATATAGTCGTCAACCGAGCCAAGGGTAACCAAATCGGGGTTGTTCAACAAAAACTGGTAGGCTTCCTTTTTGCCCATCCACCTCAGCTTGGGGGCCAGTGCCATAAAGGCGGCATCGTTTGCCACCGCCGATTTCAGGTACAAATCTCTGGCCTCAAGCGGCGTTTGGGGGGCATCGGGGTTTTCCACCACGCCTTCCGCAGGTCCGCAAATGCCTGCATTGTTGGCTTGGATAATGGATAATGCCGATATTCCATTTTGGTTGGGTTGACATGTAAAATTCCCGTTGAGCTCATAATACCAGAATACCTGCTGCCCCGGGGCCAGGACACCATCGAATTGCTTGTATGCAGTTGAGGGTATGGAGGGGTTTTGAATCCATTGGTTGCCGGTGGGGTTGCTGAGGCTGCCATGTACGCTCCCAATTTGGTTTAGGTTGGTGCCGGAGCTTGGGGTTGGGCAGTTGATGCCCACGAGGTTTCTATCGAAGGTGTTGCAGCGAATGGTGGTGGTGCTTTGGTTGCCTACCATTTCTAGGCCTACGCCTGTGCGCGACAGGGTATTGCCGATAACGCGCACGTTGAGGCTGTTAAGGGAATAAATGCCTTTTATAGCCCGCTGGGTGGGGGTGGTGGGGTTTGGTCCGAGCCAAGAGACTGTATTTTGGAATACCGCACACCCGGCCACATTGTTTGCACTAAAAGTAGAATTTGCTAGGTAAATGCCTATGGCGGTGTTGTTTGGATTAACCAAAACGTTGCCGGGTACAGTGATGGTATTAGTCAGGATGCTCACATTATGCATGCCTTGCACCCAAATACCGTGCCTTACATTGCTGATGGTGTTTAAAGAGATGTTTGAAATGCTTCCATTTGCTGAACCTATCCCCCCATTCACACGAATGGCTTGGTTACTCCCTGTAAATGAGGTGTTGTTTAGGGTGTTTTGGGTAATCAAAATGGAGTTGTTGCGCACATTGGATAAGTTAACACCGGTTTCAAACCTATTGAAGGTGTTTTCTTTTACGGTAATTACCGGCGTTGAAGCTGATGTGGAGTAAGGCAAGTTACTGGTGATTCTTACCCCCTCCCCTGCAGGACCTAACAACATCGTAGGGATGGCAAGCGTGAACATGTTGTTTTGAATGAGATACCTGCCTCTATTATTCTGGTTAGAATAATTTGGAGAAATCGATTTTATGACAATTTTATCGATGAAAACTCCTCTTGAGCAATTGAAAAATTGATTGCCTGCATTTCGAGAATCGCCTCCAACGGTTAGTAGGTTGCGCTGAGAGATGTTGGGTATGGAACTGTTTTGAAAAAGCGTGGCCTCAATGGCATTTCCTGAGGTGGGGGTAACTGGAAAGGTGCTGTTTGTAGGACGAGGAAGAATGTCTCTGAAGAGGTTGTTTACGACACGGACTTGGCTGTTGGCGACCCGCACTCCGGTATAGACATTTTTGAACTCATTGGGTGGCGCATCTACCTTACCTATGGAAAGGGTGAAGTTGGTGCCCCAACCATTAAAATAGTCGTTAATCTCTATTGCGCATTCAGTTTTTGAATTCGGGTTAAGGTAAGGATCATGAAGGCCGCCCGTTGTAGATATAAACTGGTTTTGGGTTACAATTTTGTAATCGTTGGGCTGCTGTTGGTTGGTTGTACTTTTTCTATAAACAATAGCCTTATAATTGTTATTGAAATTGTTTTGACTTATATTATGAGAGAGTGCATCTTGAAAAACGATGGATTCTTCGGCTTGTTCCACGTAGTTGGCCGTAAAATCAAAGGTGCCCTTAAAATTGGTGAGATAAATGCCTTTCCACATA
>JBEIVB010000060.1:0-15268 GCA_040374085.1 Flavobacteriales bacterium
GAGCTCAACCAGGGCATGACCTATTACGCGCCCTACGACCGTCGCCACGATGGATCGTTGGTATTATCGTATCATGCATCCAGCAAATGGACCTTCGGATTGGTGTTTGTGTTTGCCACCGGGCGGCCCATAACCTTGCCCGAACAGCGCTACATTCTGGAAAACCGCATTGCCAACCAATATGGCCCTCGCAACAGCATCCGCCTGGATCCATACCACCGCCTCGACCTTTCGGCCACATGGCAACTGCGCAAGCGCAAACATTTTGAGCAGAGCTTGAACTTCAGCGTCTTCAACGTCTACAACCGTCAGAACCCGTTCTTCATTTACTTTGATGCTACCGGCAACCTTTCCAGCAACAGCCTTTCGGTGCAAGCCAAGCAGGTGGCGCTGTTCCCCATCATTCCTTCGGTAACCTGGAATTTTACATTTTAACGATGAGAACGATATTCACCTATTTTACAACGTTTGCTTTAACCCTGTTGATGCTGGGTTGCGAGAAAGACATAACCCTATACCTTCCGGCAAACCCGCCTCTCTTGGTGGTTGAAGGGCGCATGGAATTGGGCGAACCTCCATTGGTGATTCTCACCAAAAGTCAAGGTTACTTTGCCCCAACCGACCTCCGCACCTTTGAAAAAAGCATTGTTACCGATGCAGAAGTTGAGGTGAGCGATGGGGTTAAAACCCAGAAGCTGAGTGTGATCTGCAGCAGCGACCCCCAGTTGCAACCCTTTTTGGCTCAGATTTCCACAGCCACCGGCATTCCGCTGGAGCAACTCACCCAAATAAATTACTGCATATACACCGGCATAACCGGCACCTTGCTGGGTGAAGCCGGAAAAACCTACACCCTAACCATAAAACACGAAAACAAAACCTACACCGCGCAAAGCACCTTGCCGGTACCCATTCCATTGGATACCATTTATTGGAAAGAGAACAAAAACAAAACCAACCTAAACGACCCCATCCCCTACCTGGGCTTCTTGCATTGCCGATTAACCGACCCTCCCGGTCTGGGCAATTGCTATCGTTTTTTTGCTCGCCGCATCACCAAAGACCGCAGGTTCTTAACCCTGAACCGGTCTGTTTTCGAAGACAAGTTTTTCGATGGCAAAACATTTGATTTTGATGTCTTTAGGGCTCAGGAGCCAAACTCTACAAAGCCCGACGATACCGGTCGCCAGCGATTCAACTACCTGCCCACCGATACGGTTATCGTGAAATACTGTACAATAGACCGCGATGTATTTGAATTTTATCGCTCATTTGGTGTGGAGGTTGGTAACAACGGAAACCCATTTTCAACCCCGGCGGTTATAAAAACAAACATCAAAGGCGGGGCGCTTGGCGTGTGGGCCACCTACGGCACCTCTTTGGATACCGTTTACCTTTCTCGCTGAGACGAATTAGGATTTTCTGGGTTCAACCGTTCTCAGAAATGCGGCTATGAGCATGGAGAACATGGTGCCTGAAAAAAGGGTAAAAAACACATTTCCGGCAAGCTGAGAATTCACATAATTCTCGCGCAGGGCCTGGGAGTTGCGCATGATTTCGGTTATGCTTTTTCCTTGTTTTCTAAAAAACACTTCCGATTGGGCCACCAATCGCTCCACAAAGCCCGGATCCATTACCGAAAGCGAGAGCCACACCGCAAAGCCAATGAGTACACTGGTTAGGGCTGCGGTAAGCATGCCCTCTTTAAAGCCCTCGCGGAATCCTAACGTTCCATTGCGAACGGTAAACTTCTGCCTCCACTGAGCCAGAAATACCATAATAAAAAGAAATATCAGAGGAGCAAATCCAACCCATGCAAAGCCGGGCTTGCTGCTTATTCCATAACGGAAACCCACCAAAACCCACAACGCGTTGGCTCCACCACTGATGAGGCCAAACAAAATGCCTGGCCTCATATTAACCGTTCATGGAGATGAGGAACTCCTCGTTGCTCTGGGTGTTTTTCAGACGGTCGCGCATAAACTCAATGGCTTCCACAGAAGTCATATCGCTTAGGTGGTTGCGCAAAATCCAGATGCGTTGGAGGGTGTCTTTGTCCATAAGCAAATCGTCTCGGCGGGTAGAGGAAGCCACAATGTCGATGGCCGGAAAGATGCGTTTGTTTGATATTTTTCGATCGAGCTGGAGCTCCATATTGCCGGTTCCCTTGAACTCCTCGAAAATCACCTCATCCATCTTGGAGCCGGTTTCGGTGAGGGCTGTAGCCAATATGGTGAGGGAGCCACCTTTTTCAATCTTGCGCGCCGCGCCGAAAAAGCGCTTGGGCTTGTGCAGGGCATTGGCGTCTACACCCCCGCTGAGGATCTTGCCCGAGGCGGGTTGAACGGTGTTGTAAGCACGAGCCAAACGGGTGATGGAGTCGAGGAGGATGCACACATCGTGCCCGCATTCCACCAAGCGCTTTGCTTTTTCCAATACAATGTTGGCAATTTTAACATGCTTTTCTGCAGGCTCATCAAAGGTGCTGGAAATCACTTCGGCCCTTACGTTGCGCGACATTTCGGTAACTTCCTCAGGACGTTCATCGATGAGCAACACAATGAGGTACACTTCCGGGTGGTTGATGGCAATGGCGTTGGCCACTTCTTGCAAGAGAATGGTTTTACCTGTTTTGGGTTGTGCTACAATGAGCCCGCGCTGCCCTTTGCCTATGGGGGCGATAAGGTCTATGATGCGGGGGGTAAGTGAGCCTTTGTTGGAGGTGGTTAGGCGAAACTTTTCATAAGGGAAAAGCGGTGTTAGAAAATCAAAAGGTACCCGATCGCGCACCCAGGAAGGGTCGCGGCCGTTGATGCTTTCAATCTTTACCAAAGGATAATACTTCTCTCCTTCACGCGGGGGGCGAACGGTTCCGGTGATGGTGTCGCCGGTTTTTATGCCATAAGCCTTGATCTGTTGCTGAGATACATACACATCATCGGGAGAATTTAGGTAGTTGTAGTCCGATGAACGCAAGAAACCAAAACCGTCGGGCATCAGCTCCAATACCCCCTCTGTAGAAACAAGCCCGTCGAATGCAAAAACGTTTTCGTTGTTTCTCCTTTCTGGGCGTTGCTGCTGCCCCTGGTGTGGGTGCTGCGGATGCTGCCCCTGCTGCGGATGCTGCCCCTGGTGGAGATTTTGACCCTGCCGCTGTTGGTAGCCTTGCTGCTGAGGCTGGCGCATCTGCGGATTGCTTTGCTGCTGAGGTTGTCCTTCGCGGGAGCGGAACTCGCGGCGGTGACGTTGAGGATTCTCTTCGGCCGGGGCCGGTGCATCTTCGCCTTCGGATGCCGTTTCGGAGCCATCGCCCGATTCGGCTGCAGGAGGCGCCGGTGTCGGTAAAACCTCTTCAGGCTCCGCTACCTCCGGAGTAAACAGATCGGCAGCCAAATCGTTTTGAACCGTCTCTTGATCTACCACCGCCTCTTCCGCTTTTCCTTTGCGAGGACGCTTCGGCTTCTCAACCTGAGAGGCCACATCGGCCACAGCAGGGTCAATTTCTTTGGGGGCTTTAGCAGACCGTTGGGGCTTTGCTTTTGCTGATTTAGCTCCCGCCTGCTGAGCCTGCTGAATGAGCTCAATCAACTCCTCGCGTGAGAGGTCGGGAATGTTTTTAATACTTAGGTCGCGGGCAATGTTTACCAAGTCTTCGGCCGTTAAGCCATTTAGCTCAGGCGATTTACGCATGCAGAAAAAAGATGAAGGTTATAGAAAAGAAGAATGAACAAGTTGGGATTTGACCGAATAAAGGCAGAACGCCTATGTCAACCGATGTGCAATGATAAGCAGTATTTTGGGTTTAGCAAGCAATAGCACCTATTTTTTTTCACCGGCAATGCCCGAGGTAGAAAAATGGAGATTGCGGATGCGGGGCAGGCGATGCCAAGCCGTGCCCACCACCAATAGCGTAACGCCTGCCCCAGCCATCACCGAGCGCCGCAGGCCAAGCAGGCTCGCAGCGGTTCCCGATTCAAACGCTCCAATTTCATTGGATGAACCTATGAAAATCTTGCTCACCGCCTCTACCCTGCCCCGAAGATGCTCCGGAGCAAAGAGCTGAACAATGGTGGAACGCACAATTACGCTAACCTCGTCGCAGACCCCGCTCAGAAAAAGGAACAGCCACGATAGCCAAAAGGTTGTACTCAACGCAAAGCCCATCATGCACAAGCCAAATCCCGCAATGGCAAACAGCATCTTTCGGCCCGCATGCCGGCGTGGAGGATGGGCCGCCAAAACCAGAGACGTTAAAATGGCGCCCAACGCCGGAGCGGCCTGTAGATACCCCAAGCCCTGAGGGCCGCACATCAGAATTTGGGAGGCAAAGGCAGGCAGCAGGGCCACCGCTCCGCCAAACAACACAGCAAACATATCCAAAGCAAACGCCCCCACCAGCTCCTGAGTGGTAAACACAAAGCGCAACCCCTCGCGCAAGCTCTGCATCATAGGCTCGCGGCGGGTTTGATCGGGCAAGGGCCGCGGAGCTACGCGCGCAAACAAGATGCAGGCAGCCGATGCAAATACCACCACAAGCCCAAATGCTGCTATGGGACCGGCAAAGGCATACACCAAACCACCAATAGCAGGGCCGCTCACAGCAGATATGTCAAAGGATATGCTGTTCCAAACGGAGGCATACACCATAAGGTCGCGCGGTATAAGCTGAGCCGCAAAGGATCCGTGTGCAGGAGCATAAAATCCGCGTACGATTCCGGTTAGAAAAATCAACAAATAAACCGGGATAAGCCCGGCCTGTGAGGTTACCCAGGCAAACTGCCAACGAACGAGAAGCAGACCTATAGCACATAATAAATATCCTATGGAACACACCATCACAATGGATTTCCGCGGAACCACATCGGCCACGTGCCCGGCAAAAAAGGCCGTAATCAAGAAGGGGATGGCTTCACTCAACCCAATGAGTCCGAGAGAGAAGGCATTGTGGGTGTACTCATAAACGGTCCAGCCCACCATTACCGCCAGCGTACGGGTGGCAAAGGTGAGGCAGAACTTGGCGATGATGAAGTTCCGAAAATCGCGGATGTTTAAAACTCGGGTGTCGGGAGAGAGAAAAGCCATTTTAGGCAATGCCGTGTAAGCTGCCGCCCGAAGCAAAAAGTGCGTCTACACGACGTTCAACCGAGGGGTCGAGTTCCAATGCAGGAGCGTGATGGGGTTTTATGCGGGAATCGAACACAACGGCTCCGCTGCATCCCCAATGTTTGTGGCGCTGGCTTGCGCCCACACCATACACATCGTGGCTGGGGTTGGTGCGGGTAAAGGTTACCCATAACCAATTGTTTATGGTCTTAGCCGTAAAGGCGGCATCGTCGCACACCACAATCATGCGGATTCCGCTCAACAAATCAGCCTGCGTATCCAAGCTGCCGAGAAGATCTTCAAGATTGGGTTGAATGGTATAAGAAGGACCCGATAAGGCCAGAACACCCGGCATCACCAGGTGGGCAGCACTCCACAGCGCAGGCAGATGCAGAGATGGAACCTCACCGGAGAGTGCATAACGCGCCCGCCCGGCTGCAGCCAGCACCAGCTTAGATCCGGTGTTGAGCCCATCGCCGCTGTAGTCGAGGGTATCCATGCTGGTGCGGGTGTAGAAATGCAGGTCGTTGGACCAATCGGCCCGTTCGAAAAAATAACGGAAATATTGTTTAATGTCTCGGGTAGAAAGGTCGGGCCTATCGGCCTTGTCGCAGATGAACAGAAACTTGGCCAAGCTGAGCTGTCCTTTTCCGAGGCAGTGGTTGGCTATGGTGAGGAGCTCGGCCGGGCGTTGCACCTCGAGGTAGGGTGTGTAACGCTCTTGCCCTATGGCCAGCAGCAGCGGATGCACACCGGCCGCATCAACGGCGTTTACCTCCAACAGTCCGGGAATTTCTTTGGGTAGAACCGGACCGGTGATTTCATGAATCAAATCGCCAAAAGCTGTGTCTTCCTGAGGGGGTCTTCCCACCACCGTGAAAGGCCAGATGGCGTTCTTTCTGGCGTACACGGTTTGCACTTCCATAACCGGAAATGGATGCTGCAAACTGTAGTAACCGAGGTGATCTCCGAAAGGGCCCTCGGGTTTGTTTTGGTTGGGGTGTGCCAAGCCGGTAATCACAAAGTCGGCATCGGTGGCCACGCAGGCTCCTTGCGCATCGTAGCTGTAGCGCACCCTTCTGCCGCCCAGCACGCCGGCAAACAAAAGCTCCGATAAGCCTTCGGGCAAGGGCATCACGGCCGCCACCGTAAGCGCCGGCGGACCGCCTACCCACACCGAAACGGGCATGGGCTTTTGGGCTTTGTTCCATTCGGTTTGGTGCACGCCTATGCCTCGGTGCAGTTGGTAATGCAACCCCACTTCACGGTTGAGTTCGTAGGCATTTCCGGAAAGCTGAATGCGGTACATGCCCAAGTTTCCGTCCATGGGGCCGCGGCGGTTTGGACCTTCTGTGTACACCAAAGGCAGGGTTACAAAAGCACCTCCATCGCGGGGCCAACACTGCACTTGGGGCAAATCGCCAATCTGCACCTTGCTGTGGCGAACGGGTTGTTTCCAGGCATTGCGCAGAGGCAAAGCCATGGCACCGGCCTTGAGGGTTTTCAACCAGGTGCCGGGCTGCTTCAACACCTGCATGGGGTCGAGACGAAGCTGCACCATTTGTTGCACCAAGGGAAGCGTATCGCGAAAGATAAACTTACAACGGTCGAGGGTTCCGTAGAGGTTGCTCGCAGCGCGGAACGGGCTGCCTTTAACCCGCTCGAAAAGCAAGGCAGGACCTCCGGCTTGGTGCACGCGCAGGTGAATGGACGCCATTTCGAGATGGGGATCCACCTCTTCTTTTATGCGCACAAGGTGCCCGGCTCGCTCAAGGTCGAGAACACAAGATTCGGTACTGGAATACGACATGCTTAAGAAGTTGTGGATGGAACCAACAAATCCGCAATTTGTTCGGCCTGGGCCACGCGGCTGAAACGGTGATAAGCGGTGGATGCATTGGGCAGCAAACGGCCCGATGCCTTGCTCAGGATGAGATCGCTCAGGTAGTGGGTGATGCCCATAGCATCATCGTAATAATATCCTTTTCCTGCACGGCATTCCTCTACAATTTCTAGGGCCTCTCCCCCATTGGGACCAATGGCCAAAATGGGTTTTTGCGAGGCCAGATACTCAAACAATTTCCCGGTTAAGATGCCGAGGTTGTCGGGTATGTCGGGGATTACCAGCAGCAGGGCGTCGGCCGCGGCCAGCCTTTGAATGGAGACGCTGTGAGGCACGTGTCCTTCCAATTCCAGCTGAAGGCCCGCAACGGCTTTCAGTGCCGCTACCGAGGCATCATCTACGCTGCCGGTTAGGCACAGCACCACCGTGCCGAATCGTCGGCAGACTTCTTCCAATGCCTTGCAGAATCCGCTGAGGCGATAGCTGGCCGCCAGGGTTCCGGTGTAGGCTATACGAAAGGGGCCGGCCGGCTGAGGCACAGCGCTCAAGGCAGAGAAATCAGCCGGATCGTAGCCGTTGGGTATGATGCTGCATTTGCCCGAAAGCGGCACTTGGGTTTTGGTTTGAAAGCCTTGTAAGATGTGTTTGCTCACCACCAGAAGGTGATCGGCTTGTTCCAGCACACGGCGCTCGTAGCGGGCATCTAGAAAGCGAGCCAGTGGGGTGTGATGAAATTTCGAATAATAATAAATGCCGGTCCAGGGGTCGCGCAAATCGGCAATCCACCGGAGGTGCGGGTAGCGCTTTTTCAGTTCCAGCCCGATGAGCTGCGTAGAGTGCGGAGGCGAGGTGGTGATGACCGTGCGCAGGCCCTGCTCCTCTATGATGCTGCAGGCCGCCTCAAAGGCATATCGGTTCCAGCCTCGTCGCGGATCGGGAATAAACAGGTTTCCTCTTATAAAACGCGAGAGGTGCTGCAACACGCCTACGTTGCCCTCATTGGCAAAGCCGGCATAAGGCAGCTCGCGCTGTTGGTTAACGCGTTGGTATAGCCGTAGGGGCTCAAAACTGCGGGTGTGCACCACCCGAACGCCGGGGTGCACGTCGTGCAACAGGGTGGGATCCTGAACCGGAAACGAGGCTTGTTTGGGGTCTACGGTAACCACGGTGGGATGCGCACCCATTTCCGCCAAGTAGCGCGTGTATTTGAGCCAGCGCTGCACACCCGCCCCTCCGCTGGGTGGCCAATAATAGGAAAGCAATAAAAAGTCGGAGGCAGAAACAGACACGCTGATCAGTCTTTCGATTTCTCGCCCACAAATCCATCTTCGGGCCTTTTGAAGAGCACGTTGAAGGTGGTGAGGGAACCGTAGCAGCGCGTGATGTACTGCTGCATGTTTACTTTTTCTTCGTCGCTGAGCTTGGCGTTGCTGTTGATGTTCTGCTCCAGCACACGCAGCCTGTCGCGCAGCATAAGGATTTTGTGGAAGAAGGTTTCTATGGGCAGTTCCTTGGATTTCAAGCTGTCGGAACCCGGCTTTAAGATCATGGTTCCGCCTTGCCATTTCTCTCCCAAGGGCACCAATTCGCCAATGCCCAGGTATCGATCCAAGATGCGCGTGAGCGTTTTCTCCACCCGATCCATATCCACTTCCTCACCGCTTCCCATGGTGGGGGCTTCTTCCAGCAGGGATAAGGTTTCGGGAGCGCTGCGCTTGGAAATGTCGATGACGCCGCGGCTTCCGAAATCGATCTTATAAAACAAGTCGTCCACCTTCACCAGTTTGCCTTTTCCGTACACCTGGTGGCGAAGGGTGCACCCAACAATCCAATTATCCATGTCTTCCATAGGTGCCAAAGGTAAGGAAAGGGATATTTTAGGTTGATATCCGATTGGAGATGACCTAAGCCTTGCGCACCGGCACGAGGATGGTTTCGGTGGCAAGCGGATCGTTGGGGCGGTAATCGGCCGGCATACGATCTACAAAAGGCCTGTGCTCGGGCACGTAACCCGAGGAGGGTAGAAAATCTTCCAGAATGTAACGCATGGCCTCCAAAGCCCCTTGGGGAAGGCCCCGGTATCGAAAGGCGGCGCAGCAACCGGGAGAAACCCAAAGGCCGTGCAAACCGGATGCCTCTGCAGGCGGAGCTGCCACTTCCACAGCAGCCCATTTGATGAACGGCACAGAAGGCAAGACCCGAGCAAAATCAACCTCCTCAGAAAACACCTGGATGCTGAGCCAATCGCTGCCCACCCGATGGTCTAAGTTTGGGAGTTGGGCACGAAACTGCTGCCAGAGTGCGCGGGTGTTTTCGGGCGGAGCCACCGAGCTGGAGGTAACCCAAAGACCCGCGGCCCAGAATCCGGAACACATCCGAAACGATTCAAATGCAACCATGTTTTGAGATTGAGTGCTCAAAGGAAAAACAATTCCCGTGCACCTTCACAAGAAGAACGCATGGGTGTTTATTATTGGTAATATTGCGGGAAACCAAACGCTATGGACATCACGTTTTTCGGAGCTGCGCAAACCGTTACCGGCAGCAAGCACCTGCTGGTAACACCTCAAAACAAGCGCATCCTGCTGGATTGCGGTATGTTTCAGGGTTTGGGGAAAGACACCGATCCCAAGAACAGGAATTTTGGTTTTGACCCGAGCACCCTCGATGCCGTTATCCTCAGCCACGCCCACATCGACCACAGCGGATGCCTGCCGCGGCTTGTAGCAGAGGGCTTCAAGGGGCCCATCTACACCACCGATGCCACCATAGACCTCTGCACCATCATGCTTGCCGACTCGGCCCACATCCAAGAAGCCGATGTGCGGTACTTGAACAAGCGCAGGGTTCGGGAAGGAAAAGAGGAGCTGAAACCCCTATATTCCGAAGAAGAAGTTAAAGCCTGCTTAGACCATTTTAAGCCGATACCGCTCGACACTTGGATTAAGATTTTCGATGACGTTGAACTTTTCCTCACCGATGCGGGCCATATTTTGGGCAGCGTGGCCATCAACTTAAAGTTATGGAAAGACGAGAAACAATCCATTTCTATAACCTATACAGGCGACATAGGACGATATGAAGATCGCATCTTAAAGCCACCAGCCCCCTTTCCACAAGCCGATTACATCATTGCCGAATCTACCTACGGCGATCGTTTGCACGGTGCGCCCGATGCCGCCGAGGAGACCTTAGAAAGCATCATACGCCACACCTGCGTAGAGAAAAAAGGCAAACTCATCATCCCATCCTTCGCCCTCGGGCGGACCCAGGAAATTGTGTACGCCATGGACAAACTGTTCAACGAAGGAAGACTGCCCAAAGTGCCGGTGTTTGTGGATTCACCCCTAGCCGTAAACGCCACCAACATCATGCGTAGGCATCCCAGTTTTTTCAACGACGAGATCCGAACCTACATGGAGCGAGACCCCGATCCGTTTGGATTCAACAACCTGCGATACATTCAAAAACTGGAGGAGTCGAAAGCCATAAACGGCATCGAGGGTCCATGCATCATCATCAGCGCATCGGGCATGGCAGAGGCAGGACGCATCAAGCACCACCTGGCCAACGGTTTGGAGGATGAACGCACCACCGTTTTATTGGTGGGGTATTGTACCCCTGAATCGCTTGGCGCTCGACTGGGGCGAGGCGACAAAACCGTGCGTATTTTTGGCGAGGAAGTGCAGGTAAAAGCAGAGGTACGCACCATAACCTCCTACTCTGCCCACGCCGACTACAAAGAAATGATGCGCTACCTGGGCTGCCAGAACACGGAAAAAGTAAAACGCCTTTTTTTGGTGCATGGAGAATCGCAAACCCAAAAAAATTACAAGCTAAAACTTATGGAAATGGGCTTCGACGATGTGGTCATTCCCATGGAGGGCGAGTCGTTTAAATTGCATTGAAAATGGCTGTAAAAATTGCCACCTACAACGTAAACGGCATACGGGCCGCCGTAAACAAGGGCCTTATTTCCTGGCTGGAAGAAGAGCAGCCCGATGTGGTGTGCTTCCAGGAGGTAAAAGCCACCCAAGACCAATTGGACCACGCACCCTTTGAAGCGCTGGGTTACACGGGGCATTGGTTCTCGGCCGAAAAGAAGGGGTACAGCGGCGTGGCCATATTTTCTAAGCTGCAGCCAAAACATGTGGAATACGGCTGCGGCAATGCCCTTTACGATGCCGAAGGAAGGGTAATACGATTGGATTTTGATGCGTTCAGCGTAATGAGTGTGTACCACCCCAGCGGAACCACCGGCGATGCGCGCCAAGCGTTTAAGATGCAGTGGCTGGAGTTTTATCAGGACTATGTGCTGAGGTTGGCCCAAACCCACAAACACCTGGCGCTCAGCGGCGATTACAACATCTGCAACAAAGCCATAGACATACACAACCCGGTGGCCAACGCCAAAACATCGGGCTTCTTGCCCGAGGAACGGGCCTGGTTCGATGGGTTTTTGGAGAGTGGATTTACCGATGCCTTCCGGGCCGTGAACCCCGATCCGCACCACTACACCTGGTGGACCTTTCGGGCCAATGCCCGAGAGCGCAACCTGGGGTGGCGCATCGATTACAACCTGGTTAGCCATGCCCTGGCTCCGGCCATTGCCAACAGCTACATTCAGCCTCACGTGCAACAGTCGGACCATTGCCCCTGCGTGGTGGTGCTGAATGTGTAAGCCAATTCCACTTTTTTTTGAAAACAGGGCCGGCAAACCCAAAAATTCCTTTCCTTTGCAATCTCAAAATTTTTGAGGGATTCGGGGCGTAGCGTAGTCCGGTCATCGCGCCTGGTTTGGGACCAGGAGGTCGCAAGTTCGAATCTTGCCGCCCCGACAAGAAAAGTTTAAGGCCTCCCTTAAACTTTTTTCGTTTTCATCCGGTCCCGTAGCTCAGCTGGATAGAGCAACTGCCTTCTAAGCAGTAGGTCATTGGTTCGAGTCCAATCGGGATCGCATAATGCAGTTAAGGGTCGCCATCGATGGAGAGCGTACCCTTTTTTTATTTTATAACTTAGTGGATATGTGGGCAGGATACACGCTTAACGCGGTATGCCTTTTACCTGCCCATTTCCCATGACAACACCGGGTAGACTTGATGTGCATCATGTAGAGGCTTGGTGTTAAAATTGAGTGTCGTACAGTTCCTTCCACCGAAGGTAAGATTGTTGATCAACCCATTGTTTTGTTTTAAATCCACCACGCCTTACATGTTGATGGATAAATCGACATAGTCCGGGGGTATATTCAATAGAATTGTTTGAGTTTATATATGCATGAACACCATCAGACAGCTTAAAAACACCATTTAATCCCTTGAATGAAAAACCGACGATGCAGCCTTTTTGCTCAGTTAAGCGCTTTTCATCTACTGATGCCGGGCGCGCTTTTTTCTCGGAAAGACCGCGGAGCACGCCCATTCTGTGTGCCCTTTGTGGCAAAAAACATGCGCCCTCTGCGTAAAAAAGACGCAAAGCTCCGGTTCATTGTCGTCTGTGCGCTGGAGGCCCTTCTGCAAACGAGGACGAGAGAGGAGAATCTTGCCCCATAAGGGTCAATGGGCAACTTTCCACTTGTAGCTGCTCCATTTTTCAACCAACCCCAACATAGAATCGACCAAAGCCCGAATACCACCCACCGCCTCCCAAAACTCCTCCTCTGCCAACAAATGCCCAATCTGGAGGATGGCTTCGCGCAAATTGGTTATAAAGACGGACAACCCAAAACAAGAAACTCAGCAGCAATGGGCTTTTTACCCATAAAATGTATAACGTATATGTTGATTTTTTTATAAAAAAAAGTGGTTAACCATCAGCCAAAAACATAAGTTATCAACAATTTGAAAATTATTTACTTGATTATCAGTACATTAAGAAAATGAATACACGGCGTATGAACAATAGGTGATATAGGTAAAAATTTATAGGTAGTTTCGTTCTAACACAATCCAAATCCTATGCTTATGAAAACCTATCCAACTCCCCCTGAAACTACAAGCATGCGTGTACCGAAAAAGG
The DNA here is from genome assembly GCA_040374085.1 of Flavobacteriales bacterium. Classification (GTDB taxonomy): domain Bacteria; phylum Bacteroidota; class Bacteroidia; order UBA4408; family UBA4408; genus JBEIVB01. Next base: position 12,965 of record JBEIVB010000060.1, read on the forward strand.
TACCCCGAACCCTGGTCTTTCTTGCCCTTTGCACCATTGGGTTTCCCTTATGGGCCCAACCCGGCCAAACCTGCTCCAATCCCATTAACCTAGGCACCCTGCGCGACACGGTAATGACCCTTACCTTGTCTTTCCCCCAAACCGACCTCTGGCTGAGGTTTTACACCAACCAACCCCGCCCCTTTTTGGGTGTGGGCGGTACGGGCGCACAGCAGGTAAAATGGCAACAAGCCAACGTTTACAGCACGTGCGCGCAAAACCTCACCAACCTACCGCCCAACCCGGCCCCCGGGCGCACGGGCATGAGCCTAACGCCCACCCTCACCAGCCCCGGCACCTACCTCTTGCACCTCAAGCGCTTCTACACCACCAGCGGGGCGGATGCGGATACCGGTGTTAGTACCTTTCGGCTGGGTATGGCCGTAAGCTCCGTTGCAAACTGTCCAGCTGGTAACCCTTCAATTTGTGGTAATTTGGCAGAAAATGGTGATATGGAAATCTACGATGGGGCCAATCAAGGCTTGGTCAATGCCTATCCTTTTCCTCTTTTATGTAATTGGTTTCAGCAAATTGGTCAACCCAATTTTTTTAACTCGAATTTCTCGCAAGGATTGTATCACCTTCCCCCTATCAATAGTTTTAATGGACTTGATTATACAGGTTTGTCAGGCAATTCCGGCAACCCCGCCATACAGGGTGCTTCCAACGGCATCATCGGGCTACGAACCGCAGTTGGCAATTTCGACATCGTGCGATTGCCCATCAGCGGCCTCAACAATCAATTATACTTTGTAAGCTACGATGTAACTGCCGGAAGAAATTATGGGGTTTACAACAACCGTGTGGATTTGGATGTGAGTACAGCGGCCACCTACAACGCATTGAATTACCCAAGCGCCAGTTACAACCCCACCATTGTAAGTGGGACTGTAACAAACGGAATCCCTTCCAACCAATGGACCACCAAGTCTTGTGTGTTTCAAGGCAACCCCAACTTACAAAACATTTTTATTGGCAATCTGGGGCAACAGCCATATTCTGCACAACAATCGGGTATTCCAGGCCAAGATTGCAACTTCGTTTTCATAGACAACGTCATCCTAAAACCGTTTACGGTGCAGTTGCCCAGCGCGAGTACCTCGGTGTGCCAGGGGCAGGCGGTTTCGGTTAACCTCAATTGCGCCTACGCTTTTCCGGGAGCGGTTTACACATGGAGCAGAGCAAATGGACAAGTCATCTCCACCAACAGCAATGGAACCCTGGCCGGTTATACCCCAACCCAAAGCGAAACCCTTACCCTTACTGTAACCCTGGGCTCACAAACGGTTTCGGCTACCTATTACATTACCGTAACCAGCACCACCATTGGCATCACACCCGGCAGCACCCTACCGCTTGGCTCTTTTTGTGCCGGCAACACTTCGGGCCAGGCGCCCACAACGCTTGCACAATTCCAGCACCTGGTAAGCTTTAATGCCCCTGCGGCAGGTTCCTATCAGTGGCGAGTAGACAATGTACTTATTGCGGGTGCAACATCCTCCTCATTCACACTTTCTCAAAATCAATTAAATGCGGGGCAACACACCATTTCGGTGGTGTTAAACAACAACACGGTGTGCATCCCCAGCACGACGATAAACTTAGTTGCCAACTCTTGTGAGCTGCCTTGCCTACGGTTGCTGGGCAACACCAAGTACACGGCCAGTGCAAACTACGTGAATGGCACCCATACCTTACCAAACTCCAGCTCCTTACCTACCCAAACCCTAACCCAAGAGGTGCTGGTGGTAGACGGTACCTTTCGGGTTATGCCGAACACCGCACTTAACCTCACGAATTGTACGCTTTGGATGACCCCCGGCGCGCAAATAGAGGTAGCGCCAACTGCAACTCTTACCATCACCAACACAACGGTAGATGGTTGCGTGCAAATGTGGAACCGCATTGTAAACGAAGGCACGTTAACGGTAACCAACAGCACGCTGAGGCATGCTGAGGTGGCCATAGAGGTTACCAAAAATTCTAAAACCATTGTCCAAACCACAAGTTTTGATGACAATGTTGTCGGTATTTTCAGCAGGGGCATTGGCGGAAACCAGACCTATGCAGTTCCAGTGTTAACGGTTGATAGCTCCACCTTTAGATCCACAAACGCCGGATTTCTGCCCCCTTTCTCCATAACCCATTCACAATACGTTTATTCCACAAACTACCCACCATCCACGAGCAACCTGCCCGAGGCACAACCACCAATGTCCTCTAAACCCGCAAGCGGCATTTATCTTTCTTGGGTGGCAAATGCAA
>JBEIVB010000068.1:0-14129 GCA_040374085.1 Flavobacteriales bacterium
AACAAAGCGGTAAAGGTTGAATCCCTTTTCTTGGGATGCATTGGAAAGCCTGGTATGAAGGTCGATGCGTGAGACCCCGACCATTCGTTTCCGCACCAAGAGCTGCCAGGCTTTCTCGGTGAGCAGAGCCAGTCGCTTCGGATTGCGCAGGCCCAGTGCTCCGTGAGCCTCTATGGAACCCAGCAATTCTACGATTCCTTCCTCGCGGGTGGCAACGGTTTTTACAATGGGCGGATTCCATGCCGCATGGGGGCGCTCGTGCAGCAGGGCATGCAGATTTTTCAAAAACACAGAAGCGCCCGGACGGTCGGCTTTGTTCACAACAAAAACGTCGGCAATCTCCATGACACCGCTTTTCAGGGCTTGCACCTCGTCGCCTGCTTCGGGCACCAGCACCAGCACGGTTGTATCCGCAAGCCCCACAATCTCCACTTCGCTTTGGCCTACACCAACGGTCTCCACCAACACCACGTCAAACGGCCCATGCCGCAGCACATCGGTGATCTCCACTGCCTTTGCCGACAACCCGCCCAAGCTCCCTCGCGTGGCCAGGGAACGGATGAAGACATCGGGGTGGGTGAAGAAGGCGCTCATGCGCACGCGGTCGCCCAAGATGCTGCCGTGGTGGAAAGGAGAAGTGGGGTCGATGGCCAATACCGCCACCCGCTTGCCCTGGGCCAGCAGTGCACCCAGAAGGGCGTTCACCAAGGTGCTTTTTCCGGCTCCGGGCGGACCGGTGATGCCCACTATTGGAGGCAGCAGTATTTTTTCCGGCAGGTGCTCCAACAAGGCTTTGCCCATAGGATGCTCGTTTTCCACCCAAGTGATGGCGCGCGCAAGAGCCAGGCGGTTGCCCCCTTGAATCTGCTCCCAATGTTCCAATGCCGTTTTCATGATGGCCCGGGTGGATTCCCCTTGGCATTATTTTTTAATTTCGGCCCAAATATACCGTTTAACCCGGCCCACCTTTTCCTTATGATCCTCGTTCCTACCGACTTTACCTCTGTTGGCGACTGCGCCCTGAACCATGCCCTGCTCCTCGCCGGCACCACCAAGACCAGCATAGGCTTGTTGCACATTGTTGAGAAAGAGAAAGACGAGCCAGAAGCCCTAAAAAAACTCAACGCCATCATCAGCAGCCTGCCTGCCGGATCGGGTGTTGCGGTTGAACCCATAACCCGGGTGGGCAACATTTTCGATGATATTGGTGCGGTTGCAAAAGAGCGCAAGGCCCGGTTTATCATAATGGGAACGCATGGGGTAACCGGCTTCCAACACATCACGGGTTCTCACGCACTTAAGGTCATCACCAATGCCGCACTTCCCTTTATCGTTGTGCAAAACCGAAGCATCCGCAGCAATGGATACGAGCGCATTGTGTGCCCCATAGACCTTACGGTAGAATCGAAACAAAAGATCGACCTTACCATTCAGGTGGCCAAGTATTTCAACAGCAAGGTGTGGGTGGTGAGTCCCCACGAAACCGATGAGTTCCTTGTAAACACGGTTCGCCGAAACCTTGCCTTTGCAGAGGCTCAGTTTAAGAACAGCGGCATTGCCTGCGAAACCAAGATGTTTGAGGAGAAAGGCAACTTTGTGAAACAGACCCTGCGCTTTGCAGCCGGTGTTGACGCCGATTTAATGACCATCATCAATGGGCAAGAGGCGGGTGTATATGAGTACATTGCCGGCACCGAAGAGCGCCAGTTCATCACCAACGAAACTCAGATTCCGGTGATGTGCATCAATCCGGTTAACGTTACCCGCGAGGGCAGCGTCCTGTTTTTTAAATAATACAAAAGCATGAGCAAGGTAGGTTTGATCATTGGGCGCGAGTATCTGACCCGGGTAAAGAAGAAGAGTTTTCTGATTATGACCCTGGTTGGCCCTCTCCTGATGGCAGGCCTGGTTTTCTCCAGGGTTTGGATGGAGATGATTCCAGAGGATCCGGTGAAGGTTGCGGTTGCAGATGAATCCGGCCTGTTTGTGGGCAAGCTGGAGGGCAGCAATACGGTGAAGATCTCTTATATGCGTGTTCCTTTGGAAGCAGCCAAAGTCCGGTTTTTAAAAGACGGATACGATGCCCTGTTGTACATTCCCTCCAACGTGTTATCGGGCAACACGGCTCAGTTTTTTTATCATAAGCAGCCTTCCATGACCACGCAGTCGTTCATCAGCAAAGAGTTGGGTGGTAAGTTGGAGGAAATGAAGCTCTTGGCATCTGGAATAGACCGCGAAAAGTTGGCGCAAACCCGTACACGGATACGCCTGCTGCCGGTTAAAATCCGCGACTCCGGCACAGAAGAGACGGATGCTACCGAGATGAAAATCTTAATAGGATTTTTGGGAGGAGCGCTCATCTACCTATTCATTTTCCTATACGGCTCTCAGGTTATGCGGGGAGTGATTGAGGAGAAATCGAGTCGAATCGTAGAGGTCATTGTTTCCTCCGTAAGGCCATTCGAACTCATGATGGGCAAGATCATCGGCATTGCTTTGGTAGGCCTTACACAGTTTGTATTATGGGTGGTGCTTACGTTTGGGGTTAGCACCATTCTGCTTTCCCAGCTCGATGCAAAAAAATACGCAGGCAATAAGGTAGAGCAAACCATGCGCAAAGGTGCACCGATTAATGATTCAGAAGAGTTTGCCGATATAGAGGCCAGTGCCATGATCAGTCAGATAGGCGCGGTGGATTTTATTACTCTTTTGTCGGTTTTCTTAGTGTATTTTATCGGTGGATACCTGCTCTACGGATCTCTTTTCGCGGCTGTTGGAAGCGCGGTAGACAGCGAAGCCGATACCCAGCAGTTTATTCTTCCGCTGACCATACCCCTGCTTCTGTCTTTTGTGGCCTTGCAAACGGTTATGACCAATCCGGAAAGTCCCATCGCCTACTGGTTTTCTCTCTTCCCTCTTACCTCGCCGGTTGTGATGATGGGGCGCATTCCTTTTGGCGTGCCCATCTGGCAGGTTGCGCTCTCCATGGCCTTGCTGATAGCTGGCTTCTTGTTCACCACTTGGATGGCGGGCCGCATATACCGCACCGGCATTTTGATGTATGGAAAGAAAGCTTCATGGCGGGAATTGATGAAGTGGATGTGGTATAAGGCTTAAGGTATACATGACGAAGCGCGTTGCCGTTATCGATTGCGGCACCAATACCTTCAATTTGGTTCTGGCCAATGTGGGTAAGCATGGAGCCAAAATGGTCTCCAGCCATAAGATTTCGGTGAAGCTCGGTGAGGGAGGATTAACCCAAGGTCTGATCTTGCCTGCAGCATATTCCCGCGGCATGTCGGCCTTAGAGCAGTTTTACCGCATCATCCAAGCCAACAACGTGGAATATACGTTGGGTTATGCAACCTCTGCGCTTCGGGGAGCATCCAATGGAAGCGACTTTTTGAAGGAGGCGTTTGAGCGGTTTGGATTTTCCATTCGCTGCATTGACGGCAACCGCGAGGCAGAGCTGATACACCGCGGTGTGCTTTTGGCCATGCACCTTGGTCAACCGCCGGTCTGCATCATGGACATCGGAGGAGGCAGCACGGAGTGCATCCTGGCTTCGGGTGAAACCCTGCTGTGGAAGCACAGCTTTCCGCTTGGTGCAGCGCGCTTAATTGAACGATTTACACCTTCTGATCCCCTCACGAAAAAAGAAGCCGAAACCATTCTGTCCGCCTTGCGCCTCGATTTGAAACCACTCGAAATGGCTTTACATCAATTTCCCTGTTCCATTCTGGTGGGCTCTTCCGGCTCTTTCGATACGCTGGCAGAAGTTATTGGTTATAAAACTGGCTTGCCGGTTAACCTGGATGAGATTACCTCTCTGGCGTTTGATTTGGGTCAGTTTCAAGAAACATCCAACCGGTTGTTGTACAGTACGTTAGACGAAAGGCTGAATACACCCGGCATCATTCCCATTCGCGCCGAAATGATGCCCATGGCCATATTGTTGATGCATGCGGTGTGGAGCCTGCAGCCTTTCCGGCAATTGATGCTTTCTACATATTCTCTAAAAGAAGGTGCAATTTGGGAGATGATTCAAGGGATTGAACCCCTGGATTGAATTACCGAATTCCCCGTGCATTCATGGCCCTCTGAAATTTTCGGGCGTTGGCTAAATGTTCCAATTCCGTTACCGCAAAGCGGTGAGTTCCGGAAAAATCTTCTTTGGCACAAAAGAAAAGGTAGGGCACAGAAGGGGCATCCAATACCGCTTCTATGGAGTTGATGGAGGGCAAGCAAATAGGACCGGGTGGCAAGCCTTCTATTTTATAGGTGTTATAAGGCGATTCTACCTCGAGGTGCTTACTGCGCACCCGATTGATGGAAAAGTCGCCAACGGCAAACACCACCGTTGGGTCGGCCTGCAGACGCATGCCTTTCTTCAAACGATTCATGTACACGCGGGCAATGGTTGGACGCTCGGGCTTGTATTGGGTTTCGCGTTCCACGATGCTGGCCAGGATGCTCACCTCTACCGGACTCAGTTTCTGTTTTTGGGCTTTGGCTTTTCGTTCGCTGGTCCAAAAGGTTTTATATTCTTTGAGCATGCGCGCAAAGAACTGCCGAGCATCGGTGTTCCAATAAAATTCGTAGGTGTTGGGCAGTACAACAGACAATACATTATCTGAGTTAAAACCAATTTCGGCCAAGGCATGATCGTTCTGCATGAGCTTGAGCAGGGCAGTGGAGTCGGCTTCCAGAAACTGTCCAACTTTCTGTGCCAAAACCTTAGGACTGTGCAGGTTTACTAAGGTTAGCCGCACCGGTTCCTGAAGGCCGGCCCTGAGGATGTTGACCAGTTCCGCATTGCTCATGCCGGGCCGCATCCGATAGCGTCCGGGCTTAACCAGGTGATCGTATCGTTTCTGCTTAGCGGTCCACACAAAGCCTGCCTCGCTGATGAGCAACCTACGCTCGCGCATGATGTTAAGCACCCCATCGAATTGGGTTCCGGTAGGAATGTATAAAAAACTAGGCTCTCCTTTTATTAGGTTAAGGTTGTTTCGATATAGGGTTTGCCAAACCCAAAATACCGATGCTCCGCCCAGCAGCAGAAAAAGCGCCAACAAGGACCAAATAATCTTGCGCATCTTTCCGGAGCCTTTTGGGCTGCCTTTTTTTATGGGTTTCTTTTTCGCCATTGCTCCAAATATACGGCATGGGGCCATATTGGGTCTCTGCCTTGGGTGCACTGGGTCTTCACAGAATCGGGTGGTTCCGCAAAATGGTTATGTTTGCTGAGTTCTAAAAGGGTTGTTGCTATGCGATTTTTTGCCTCTTTTGCTTTGCTTCTTGTGTGCTGTTTGCCGGTTTCCATAAGGGCACAAAACATAAGTTGTCTTCAGTTTAATCTCGATTCCATTTCGCCCAATCCTCAGGTGCCGGGGCAGTTTTTGGTGCACGTACATTTTTCTGCTCCATCGGATTCCATGGTGGGTTATCCACATGTTCAGGCTGTTTTGGATTGCAACAACGATACAATAGCCACCGGCTCCATGTTTTTTTTCGCCCAGCTTGGACAATCTACACAAGGGTATCCCATTAACCTTGCAGCCCCGGATACGTTGGGATGTTATCCTTTGCGTTTTGTCTTTGTTTATGGGTTGGTACCCAATGGAGACTCCGATACTTGTGTGTTTGTGGTTGACGCACCCTCTGCTTTATCCATTAAACATCGGGAGGGCATGCGCGTGTATCCCAACCCGGTTGATGACCTTGCCTACCTGGAGGTGGATGCATCCGATGTGGGTTGCGCTTATGTTGTTACCGATGTTACCGGCAAGGTTATGTTTACAGGGTCTGTGTTTTCCAAGCGCTGCGCAGTAGATGTTCATTTTCTAACACCGGGTATCTATTTCCTGCGGATGCGCGATCGGTTTCAAACCACCGTTAGGCTGCTGAAGCGGTAGGGCTTTGTTGGTTTTGATATAAGGTTCCGGTTTTTACAGGGGAGGATTTTTTCAATTCCATTACAAATATGTCGTGCTCATTTTTTGTAGACGACAATCGGTGAGTATAGAGGGCAGCCGAGGTGCTGCCCCGGGCGTTGCGTTTGTGCCTTGTGCATTTTGATGTGTGGGTTTTTCTAACTACCTTCGATTGATAATCAAACAAGGTACACATGTCGAGCCATTCATTCTGTCAAAGCTGCGGTTTTCCGCTAAAAAAAGATGCCAAAGGTGGGGGATCCGAAAAGGATGGTTCCATAAGCAAAAAGTATTGTTCTATGTGTTACGGTAACGGTGCTTTTTTAACTCCATCCGAAATCAACACTCCCGAAAAAATGCAGCGGTTCTGTATAGAACAGATGAAGAAAAGTGGAATGAATGGCATTGTTGCCTGGTTGGCCACTCGCGCCATTCCCCGTTTGGAACGTTGGAAGAAGTAGCCTGCATGTTTTTACATGATTACAGGAATGGCTAAAATCAGGCTCCATTCGCAACTCTGTTTACGTCTAAAATTTTTCCTTTAACTGGCCATTCTTTAAGAGCTCTGACGCTTAAATTTCATTATATTTGAGGAATGAAGCTGGAGGAAAGCAGTGGCTTATCGTCGATAGAGGCGAAGAAGATTTTAGAGGCGTCAGGCTACAATGAACTTCCTTCTGCACGGCCCAAGAACATTGGCCGCATTGCGCTGGAGGTCATCAGCGAGCCCATGTTCATTCTTTTGCTCAGTTGTGCCGGTGTTTACATGGTTCTGGGTGATTATACCGAAGGCGTTTTGCTGTTGGGGTCGGTTTTCGTCATTATTTTTATAACCTTCTATCAGCACAACAAAACCGAGCGTTCGCTCGAAGCGTTGCGTAAGCTTTCTTCTCCGAGAGCTTTGGTTTTGCGCGATGGCATAGAAATGCGCATACCCGGCCGGGAGGTGGTGCCGGGCGATGTGGTGGTGCTTCATGAAGGCGATCGGGTTCCGGCCGATGCCCGGGTGCTCGAGAGTAGAATGCTCACTCTCGATGAGTCCATTTTAACGGGCGAGTCTATGCCGGTAATCAAAAACGAGTCTACGGGAGATGAGGTATACAGCAGCACACTTGTGGTTCAGGGCAAAGGATTTGTTCGGGTAACCCAAACCGGAACGCGCACGCGTTACGGCAGCATTGGTGCATCGCTGCAATCCATACAACCCGATGCTACTCGCCTTCAAAAGGAAATGAAACGGCTCATACGCTCCCTCTTTGTGATCAGCGGATTGGTGAGTTTGGGTGTTGTGATTGCCTTTTATTTTTCCAGAGGAAATTTTCTTCATGCCCTGCTCAATGGGCTTGCCGCTTCTATGGCCTTGCTGCCGGAAGAGTTTCCGGTGGTGCTCACCATCTTTCTTGCCTTGGGTGCCTGGCGCCTTTCCCGGAACCGGGTACTCACGCGTAAACCATCTGCCATCGAAACCCTAGGCTCTGCAACGGTATTGTGCAGCGATAAAACGGGTACCATCACCCAAAACAACATGGAGGTGATCGCCTTGCACATGCCTCCGTTGGGCACGCTGGAAAAAGCATTTTTTGAACCTGCTCTCGGGCCTCTTATTCTTTCCCTCCATCGGGCCTGTCACGAACAATCCATAGACCCTATGGAAAGAGCCATAGCACGGCTTTTTTCTACATCGGCCATTCCAGATGAAGCGGTTTCTTTGGTGCGGGAATATCCGTTAAGCAACAACCTATTGGCTATGACACGGGTGCTTAGGTTGGTCGATGACAACCGCACCGTGGCCTATTGCAAAGGTGCACCCGAAGCGGTGCTTCGTTTGTGCCGGCTTTCAGAAGAAAGGATGCAAGAAGAATTGAGCGTAGTGCACGAATGGGCCAAAAGAGGCTATCGGGTTATCGCTGCAGCTGCTGCCTCCTCAACGCCGGTCGATATGCCCGAAGGTCAGCACGATTTCCCGTTTTCCTACGTTGGCTTGGTGGCATTTGAAGATCCCATACGGCCCGAGGTACCCCAGGCAGTGCAAGAGTGCCGCACTGCCGGAATAAAGGTGGTGATGATTACCGGCGATTATCCGGAAACGGGCAGCAGCATTGCACAACAGATCGGACTCGTACACCCCGAACGGGTGCTTACCGGTGCGGACCTTGCTCGCATGAGTGAGGAGGAAAGGACCGAAAAAATAAATCAAACGCATGTTTTTGCCCGAATTCTTCCGGAACAAAAGCTCGAAATCATTCGTGCACTGAAAGCACGTGGAGAAGTGGTGGCCATGACCGGCGATGGCGTGAACGATGCCCCTGCTCTTAAAGCCGCCGACATTGGCATTGCCATGGGGTCTAAAGGAACCGATGTGGCACGCGAGGCCTCCTCTTTGGTGCTCCTCGACGACAACTTTGCTTCTATAGTACTGGCCGTGCGTTTGGGTCGACGTATTTTCGATAACCTTCAGAAGGCCATGTCCTATATACTGGCCATACACATAACCATTATTGGGCTGGTGCTCATTCCTGCTTTCTTTCCTTCTCTGCCAATCTTATTGTTTCCGATGCACATCGTGTTTATGGAGCTCATCATCGACCCGGTTTGTTCCATTGCCTTTGAATCGGAGCAAGAGGAGCGCGGCATTATGAATCGTCCTCCTCGAAATCCTGACGAAATGTTTTTTGGCACATCCAAGCTTCTCCTCAGCATAAGCAAAGGGCTCACTCTTTTAGCCGTGGTATGGGTTGTGTATTTCTTATCAAGGAACGAAGGACATACCGATTTCGAGGTTCGTGCCATTGCCTTTTCAAGTTTGATCGTGGGAAACCTGTTCCTGATTTTAACGTCCCTTTCCAAATCGAAAAACGTATTGGCAGTAATTGCAGAAAGGAACAGGGCTGTGTTGATCATCAGTTTCAGCGCATTCTTGATGCTGATTCTCACCTTAACCGTACCCGCCCTTCAAAAGGTGTTTAGCTTTTCTTTTCCCGGTTTCGCACATTTTGTTCCGGCCCTCGCGGGAGCAACGCTCATGTTGTTGTTTTGGGAGGTCATCAAGTTCATGAAATCAAAATAATACAACTGCCTTTCCTACTTGGAAGCAAAAAAAAAGGGCACCCCAATGAGGCGCCCTTTTTTTTGTTCTTCCTTTTTCAATTGTGGAGCGGCAGCAGACTGTATTTTTTGCCGTATTCCATCATCTGTTCAGCAAAGTTGGAAGGGTACTCCACCTTCACATCTTTTATCTCGCCGTTCTCCATAACCGGCACCAGCTTAGGTTGTATGAAACCTTTGTAGGGAGCTACGTTTAGTTTGGCAAAACGCTCCAACACTTCTTTGTGCAAGGTGGCGTCAACTTTAACCCCAAATCCTTCCACCAAAGCAGTGGCCGATTTGTAATCGCCTTCCGATTTGATGCGTTGGATTTCTTTCAGCAATTGACCAAACAGGTTTCTGAGTTTGTCGTAGTCATTTACCTTCACAAAGGTTTTGTTGTCTCTTTTTATAAATTCAATCACGTTTTCTTTCTTGCCCATCTCATACGCCCATTTGCTCACCAACTGTCGGTTGCGCATGTGTGCCTCTTCCAGATTTTCGCCCGGCTTAATTCGGGTGAGCTGGGTAATAAGACCGTTCATGATGTAACTGTCGTACTGTGCTTTGCCTACCTCCAAAGAAGACATTACACCGATTTCAACCAGCTTCGGATCCAGAATGTAATACAGACCAACTAGGTCGGCACGAGCCTCTTCTAAGCAGTTGGCGTAGTTCTTAAGGGTTACATCCGGCGTGGCTACGCCGGCGTTGATTTTGCCCGAGGCATGCCCAATTACTTCGTGCATATCGGTGTGCAACATGCTGCCTAAGGCCCCATGCTGTTGAATGCGCTTCATTACTTCGTCTGATGCAGCAAATTCACGCAGTTGAGGACTCTTGGCACCAACCGCGTTGTAGGCTTCTACGATGTTGCCCAACGAAACCGATTTCGATCCGTACGTCTCCCGAATCCAATTTGCATTGGGTAGGTTGATGCCGATGGGTGTTGACGGAGCAGCATCGCCCGCTTCCTGGATTACGGTGATGACCTTAGCCGAGATGCCCTTCACTTTTTCTTTTTTATGCTTTGGATCTATAGGCGAATGATCTTCGAACCACTGCGCTTCTTTTCCGATGGCGGCAATCAACTTTGAGGCTTCCAGGTCTTTCATGGACACGCAGCTTTCAAAGGATCCGCGTTTGCCAATGGCATCGCCATACACTTCGATAAAGCCATTAACCACGTCAATGCGCGAATTGGTATCGGCCACCCAAGCAATGTTGTATTCGTCCCAGGTTTTCAGATCTCCGGTTTCATAGTATTTAACCAATAGCTCCAGTGCCATTTTTTGTTGGGCATTTTCAGCTACACCAATGGCTTTTTTCAACCACTCCACCATTTTGCTGATGGCAGCACCATACATGCCACCAACTTTCCACGGTTTCTCCACCAGTTTGCCGCCTTCTTTCATCAACTTAGAGTTGAGTCCGTAGGAAATGGGCGTAGCATCGTCTTTTTTCTGCATGGCCGCATAAAACTTCTCTACCTCAGATTGCTTCACGCCCTCATAGAAATTGTTGGCCGATTCCGCCACGTTGTCTATGCCCGAAGCGAGGTTAACGAGTTTGGGTTCAAAGCTCTCATCAAATACCAACGGCTCCAACGAAGCGGCAAAGGCTTCAGCCGTTTTGCCTTCAAGGGGCAAGCGGGCTGCATCGGATTTGGTAATGAGTTCTTTCCAATATTCTTTGGTTATGCCGGGAACGATTTTCCCCTGGCTGTAATGGTGGTGGTTGCCATGCGAATACCATATTTGTTTGCTGTATACCTCAAAGGCTTTAAAAGCATCGCTGTTTCGATCGCCGGTGTAGGAATCGTAAACGGCATCTACGGTATGCCTCAACACCAAGTTGTTTTTGTTTTTCTGGTCGAAGATGATGTCGCGCCCGCACAAGGCCGCCTCGTAGAGGTAATAAGCCAGCTTTTTTTGTTCCAAGCTCAGGGTTTCCCACCCGTTGATGCGGTAACGCAGTACTTGTATGTCGGCAAATCGATCGGCTTCATAAACGAAGGAGGAGTCGGTGTCTGCAGGTGCTTCGGCCTTAGGTTCTTTCGAACCGCATGCAGCCCACAAGCTCAGTCCCAACAGACTGGCGCAAAGGGTTTTCAATGGGGTATTCATGTGTTGCAGTTGTTTTTGGTGTTGCGAAGGTAGGATTTAGGGTTGGGCCCGAAACAAAAAGGGCATGGCTTTTTTCATGTGGGCTTGCACCTCTTCTATTTGGGCTGTGGCAAGTGCCGCTCGCTGCTGTCGAGTGGTGTCGTTTACCGCCTGTCCGTAGCGCAGATGAAAGTCCAACATGGCGTAAAGATCCACCAGCTTATCCCCCGCTGCAGGATCAACATGTAGGATGGGGCTTTTCAAGAATGGGAATGGAAGGTTGAGGAATGCATCGCCCATTTCGGTTTTGCCTCTGCTCACCAAACACCCCGAAACTTGCGCCTCTGCACCTACCATCTTCTGGCCGGTAAAGAACACAAAGGCTTTGGGATCGAACATGAGGTTGCGTCCGCTCTCTTTACACACGGTTTCTATGCGCTGAAGCAAGGCAGTAAATGCATTCAACAATACCGGATTGTCGAGGGTGCAACCGGTATTGTACACTTCCTGAGGGTGAGCCGATTGGAGTTGCCCTATGTAACGGTCGTACTCGGGCTGTATGCGTTTGTAAAATTCCGGATAGTGTACTTTTAAACTACCATAATGCGTAAATTTTATATCGTAGTTCATCACCACCAGGTCCGGCCGGAATCCTTCCACGATTTGCGCATAGTGCAGAAGCGAAACAAGGGTCCAATCCGAAACCAAAAGCACGGCGTTTTTCGGCGCAGAAGCATCCAGCATGGCCTTCAGGTCTTGTGAAACGGTGTAGGTTCTTTTGTCGCTCTCGGGCATGTTCCAAAAGGCGTGTACCAACAGGCAAGGAGCAAGAAGGGCATATACCAACCAAGGTTTTTTCTGAACGCTGTACCAGCCGGGAACGGTGAGCAAGGCCAGCACCATAAAGGGCAGAAGCATGTAGGCATCGGTGTCGGAGGTTTGATCGATTCGCAGTTGGTAAGCCAATACCAAAAAGACATACCCCAATAGAGGAAGCAATTGTCCGCGCAGCTTTCTTTTCCATAAGATCATACCTCCGGCACTCATCAGCAAGAGAAAAATGCCGGTTTGGTGCCAAATTAGATGCATAAAATAAGGGAAACGCATGCCCACCAATCCTTTCACCACCTGTTTGGTGTTCTTAATCCAAGCGCCTCCCGAAAGGTGGTAAAGCAGCCTGGAAACGGTATCGGGCTCTCCAAAGGTGAAGGGATAGGGCTCGGATGCTCTCCAGGCCATCCATCCGTAAAAAAAGAGGGTTAGGAGAAATGCTGCACCTGCAGCAAGCAGCACGTGGCGGTCGGCCCAGGGTTCAGGTTTTTTTGGGGTGGGCACTCCTTTATGGGTTTTCGATTTCTCCGAAGCAGCGGTTTCGGAGCTCCAGGTACCCGGCCTCAGCAACCACACCAAAAAGGGCAGAAAGAGGATGAGGGTGAGGTGGTGGTTCGATAGGCCCAAGGCTAAGCCAAGCGCCATCTCATAGGCGCCCCAGGTTTTTCCGCTGGCCCTGTAGCGCATTACGCCGTCGAGTACAAGAGCAAAGGCCATCATGTGCAAGGCGTAAACTTCAACGGCGTTGCTCCAGCGCCAGATGGTGCTTCCACTGGCCGCTACCAAGGCGGCTCCTATGCCCGCAGCCACCCACTTCCAAGATGGCGACTGCGGCTGAAGCCACCGCGCCCATTGCTGCCCGGCAGAGGCCAGCAAGGCCATGGCTGCAGCAGAAAGCAAGCAGCTCAACAACACCAAGGCTCCAACGGTTTGTGCGGGTGCAACCCCGGCCAGCCAAGCATGGGCCAATGCCACGTAGGCCGGAAATCCGGGCGGATGCGCCACAGCACCCAAACGCGCCACTAAGGCAAACTCCGCCCCATCGGCAAATCCAAGGCTGTTAACCGAGGTGAAACGAAACAATAAAAAGCTGATGATTCCAGTCACTATTGGACCTGCCCAGAGAAGGATGTTTTTTTTCATAGCTGATGTTCTTGTGGGTCTGATAGAAGGGTTACAACCCGCCCAACGGTGCGGTCGTGCAGCATAACTTTTATACCTCTGGTGTGATGCTCGGCACTCGTGAGAATCCACCGCACCTGTCCGCGCTTGGTAATGCCGGTGCGCTGGTTGCGTTTGGTTACGATCTCCACCCAACCGTTGAGTTTTATGTTGCTCCTGTGGTGTGCCGGGTTGTACTCCATTCCGGAAATGCTGTTCATGCTTTCTGACTACCTTTGCTCGCCCAAAATTCATAAAAATGTTTGAAGACAAGCGGAGTCTTACCAGTCTCTCAGAACTCGGAGAGTTCGGGTTAATCGACCTCCTTACGCGCGAGCTGGAAATCCGACATCCCGAAACCGCCAAAGGCGTGGGCGACGATGCCGCCCTGCTCGATCCAACCCCTATGCAACAGGTGCTCACCACGGATATGCTGGTAGAAGGTGTGCACTTTGATTTAATCTACACTCCCTTGCGGCACCTGGGCTATAAAGCGGTTTCGGTGAACGTTTCCGACATAGCCGCCATGAATGCCACTCCTCGGCAAGTGCTGGTAAGTCTCGCCTTCAGCAGCAAGTTCACGCTCGAGGCGGTCAGCGAATTGTATGCAGGAATTTTGGCCGCCTGTAGAAATTATAAGCTCGATGTAGTGGGAGGCGATACCACCACTTCTCGGTCCGGATTGGTCATAAGCATTACCTTAATTGGGCAGGTTGCGCCCGGCAAGGCGGTGCTGCGCAGCGGAGCAAAGCCCAACGATTTGCTGGTGGTTACCGGCGATTTGGGAGGTGCATACATTGGGCTGCAGTTGTTGGAGCGCGAGAAAGCCATTTTCCTCGAAAACCCTAAGATTCAGCCCGATCTGGAGGGTCACGATTACGTGCTGCAACGCCAATTGAAACCCGAGGCCCGAACCGACATCAGAGCCCTGCTGGAAGCCCTCGAGGTTACTCCCACCAGCATGATCGACATTTCCGATGGCCTCTCGTCGGAGGTTCTCCACCTGTGCAAG
>JBEIVB010000181.1:0-3559 GCA_040374085.1 Flavobacteriales bacterium
CTCATGTCGATGCGGGTGAGGGCCTGCTCGCTGTTGAAGAGGAAGTCGGCCAGGGCTTTGGCCAGCTCGGTTTTGCCCACGCCGGTGGTGCCCAGAAAGATGAAGGAGCCTATGGGACGGCGCGGGTCTTGCAGTCCGGCCCGGCTGCGGCGCACGGCATCGGCCACGGCGGCAATGGCGTCTTCTTGCCCCACCACCCGTTTGTGCAGCTCGGCTTCGAGGTGCAGGAGTTTCTCTTTCTCGCCCTGCAGCATGCGGCTAACGGGTATGCCGGTCCAGCGCGCCACCACAGAGGCTATGTCTTCGGCATCTACTTCTTCTTTGATGAGCTGATGGCCGCTGAGCTGGCGCGCGGTGAGGGTGGCCTGAAGGCCGGCTAAGGTGGCTTCGGCCTCTTTTATTTTTCCGTAGCGGAGCTCGGCCACTTTGCCGTAGTCGCCCGCACGCTCCGCCTGCTCTGCATCTGCTTTGAATTGCTCAATGCCCCGCTTGGTGGTTTGTATGTCCTCAACAAGGGCTTTCTCTTCCTGCCACTTGGCTTTTAGGGCGTTGCGCTCGTCGTTGAGCTCGGCAAGGTCGGCGTTGATGTTCTCCAGGCGCTTGCGGTCCTGGGTGGCATCGCCCTGGTTGGCGGTGGCATAGTCCACCTCGCGCTTCACAGCTTCGCGCTCAATCTCAAACTGGCGGATTTTCCGCTCGAGCTCGTCCAACTCTACGGGCATGGAGTTGATCTCCATCCTCAGCTTAGAGGCGGCCTCGTCCATAAGGTCTATGGCTTTGTCGGGAAGGAAACGGTCGGTGATGTAGCGCTGAGAGAGCTCCACGGCGGCCACAATGGCCTCGTCTTTGATGCGCACCTGGTGGTGGGCTTCATAACTTTCTTTTATACCGCGCAAGATGGAGATGGCGTCGTCGGATTGTGGCTCATCCACCAGCACTTTTTGGAAGCGGCGCTCGAGGGCTTTGTCTTTCTCGAAGTATTTCTGGTATTCGTTTAAGGTGGTGGCGCCAATGGCCCTAAGCTCTCCGCGGGCTAGGGCCGGTTTTAGGATGTTGGCGGCATCCATGGCGCCTTCTCCTCCTCCGGCGCCCACCAGGGTGTGTATCTCGTCTATGAACAAGACCACCTCTCCGTTGCTCTTCACCACTTCGTTTACCACGGATTTGAGGCGTTCTTCAAACTCGCCCTTGTATTTGGCTCCGGCTACCAAGGCGCTCATATCGAGGCTGTAGAGCTGCTTCGATTTCAGGTTCTCGGGCACATCGCCTTTTATGATGCGGTGGGCCAGGCCTTCGGCTATGGCGGTTTTTCCTACACCGGGCTCGCCTATAAGGATGGGGTTGTTTTTGGTGCGGCGCGAGAGGATCTGCAGCACGCGCCTGATCTCTTCGTCGCGCCCAATCACCGGATCGAGCTTGCCCTGCTGGGCCATGGCGTTGAGGTGGGTGGCGTATTTAGAAAGTGCGTTGTAGGTTTCCTCGGCCGAGGCAGAGGTTACTTTGCTGCCCTTGCGCAGCTCCTGAACGGCGGCTTTGAGGTCTTTGCGGTTTACCCCGTTGTCTTTTAAAAGGCTGGCCACGGTGTCGTTGCCTTCCAGCAAGCCCATGAGGAGGTGCTCCACAGAGGCAAAGTCGTCGCCCATCTCTTTGGCCAGCTCCAGGGCTTTGCCCAGAGCAAGGTTGGTGGAACCGGCCAGGTAAGGGCTGCCTCCGCTGACTTTCGGGTAGCCCCCCACGATGCGGTCGAGGGCTTTTTCAAACATGGGCACGCCCACGTTCAGCTTTTTCAATAGGTGAGGGGTAACGTTCTGATCTACTTCGAGCATGGCTTTGAGCAAATGCCCGGTTTCTATGGCTTGGCTTCCGCCCGCGGCAGCAAGAGTTACCGCCTGTTGAACGGACTCCTGCGATTTTACCGTATACTGGTTTAGGTTCATGGTGATGAAAAATGGTTGCAAGCCCTCATTCAAACCTCGAACCGAACCCCAAAACCGGTTTTTTTTCGGTAGAATTGTCGCATTGTAAACAAGTTCAGGAACAAAACGTCATTAAACCAACGAAACCTCCGACAATTTGACAACTTTTTGTTGATATCCTTGTTTAACCCCCATGCAGCGCAGGCAACCCATAGTCTTTCTATTTCTTTTAGCCTTTGTAAGTCTAACGGCCCTTTACTTTCCGGTTGGCCAGGTGAAGGCGCATTACAGTGCTCGTGAGCTCGACAGCTTGCACCGGGCCATGCAGATACCCATACAGCCGGGAGAATACTTTTTGAATCCCACCTCATGCAGAGGTTGCCACGGCTACGACTTAATGGGTGCAGCAAACGTGAACGAAGCCGGAGAGGATGTGAACCTATACGACGATTGGGAGACCAGCATGATGGGCCTATCGGCTTTCGACCCTTTGTGGCGGGCCAAGGTGAGCCACGAGATGCTCACCAACCCCGGCAATGCTGCTGAGTTGCAGGATGTGTGCACCTCGTGCCATGCGCCCATTGGGCACTTCAACGCCTTTTTTAAAGGCGACCCGCATTACACCTTAGCACAGGCCATGAACGATTCCTTGGGCAGGGCAGGAGTGGGGTGCGGAGGTTGCCACCAGATCGACCCCAGCGTGGGAAACACCTTCAGCGGGCAGATTCCCTACGACACCACGCGCAAAGAATACGGTCCTTTCCAAAATCCATTCATGGGTCCCATGCAGTTGTATGTGGGCATACTGCCCCAATACAGCGCCCACGTGAGCGAGGGCCGTATGTGTGCGCCTTGCCACACCTTGCAGACCCACACCGTAGATTTAGCGGGCAACCCCACCGGACAGGTCTTCACCGAGCAGGCCACCTTTCACGAGTGGAAAAACTCGGTTTACCCGTCTCAGGGCATCACCTGCCAGCGCTGCCACATGCCTCAGATTACAGACGGCGTAAAAATTGCCAACGGCTACACCGCCCTTCAGCCCCGCACCCCCTTTAACCTGCACAGCTTTGCCGGCGCAAACCAGTATATGGTTAATCTCATAAAACAGAACAAAGCCCAGTTAAACGTGCCGGCCTCCGATGCCAACTTCGACAGCACCCTGGCCGCCATCAACCGCCAATTGCGCTACAACACACTGGAGGTTTCGGTGCTGGCCGATTCCTTAGCCGCCGACACCGCCTTTCTCTCGGTAAAAATCCGCAACAAAGCCGGCCACAAATTTCCGAGCGGATACCCGGCGCGGCGTGCGGTGGTGCAGGTGGTGGCCATAACCGAAGCCGGCGATACCCTCTTTCAAAGCGGGGTGTTTGATGCCTATGGTGAATGTGCCCAGATCAACGAGCCCTTTGAGCCCCACCACCAAACCACACGCAGCCCGCAGCAGGTTCAGGTGTATGAATTTATTATGGGCGATGTAAACGGCACCCGCACCACCGTGCTCGAGCGGGCGGCCGTGGCCTTAAAAGACAACCGCATTCCGACCCTGGGCTTCAACACCGGTCATCCAACCTACGACACCACACGCGTGGTGGGCCATGCCGAAACCGATGCCGACTTCAACCGACAAGGTACCGCACAAG
>JBEIVB010000072.1:0-13034 GCA_040374085.1 Flavobacteriales bacterium
ATCACCCGCTGCAACCAACAGGAACTCCTGAACCGGGTGCCCGGGTAAGCGCGATGCCTCGTAGCCCCCGGTTGCCCGCATGTTGCGCACGGCCACGGCGGTTCCCCAAGAGTCTTCCTCTACGCCATAACCCGGAAAGCATAAAACAATACGTATGAATAGAGAAAACATGCCAAGCCCAACGGCCTGACGAAAGGTGCTCCATCCCGAAAAAAAATTGCGCAAAGAAATATTGCGTTTGGGTTGTTTAATCCCAACGGGCATCGGGATAGGCGCGCTGCAGGAATTGCATTTCGGCTAAGAGAAAGCCCAGGTGTTCGGTGTGCACGCCTTTGCCGCTTCCACGCACAGAGAAAGCGCTGGCCGGCATTGCGAGGGTTGCTTCGGTAAACACCTCCTGCATCATGCCCATCCATTCGTCTTGGAAGGAAGCAGGATCGGGAACCACACCGGCGGCAACCAAAGGCTGCTCTTCGGAGGTAAGGTCAAACAGATCGGGAACAAAGCGCCAGAGTCCATCCAGAGCGGCCTGGGCGCGACGGTGGCTTTCTTCTGTGCCATCGCCAAAACGCACCACCCAATCGCGGCTGTGGCGGTAGTGGTAGCGGATTTCTTTCAAGGACTTTTCTGCTATTGCAGCCAAGTTGGCATCGGTGCTGCTGCTCAGCCCGCGGTACTGAAGCCATGAGAAGCCATCGTACAAAAGTTGTCGAACCAAGGTTTGGGCATAGTCGCCGTTTGGCTGCTCCACCAACAGGTGGTTTCGGTATTCAAAAACATCGCGGCGAAAGGCCAGATCGTCTTGGGTGCGGCCTTTGCCCTCGAGCTGGGCGGCGTAGTCGTAGAGCGAGCGGCAGCGGCCTATAAGGTCGAGGCCTACATTGGCAAGAGCCAGCTCTTCTTCGAGCTGAGGACCTTTTCCGCACCACTCAGACAGGCGGTGACCCAGCACCAAGCTGCTGTCGGCCAAGCGCAGCACGTAGGGGAGCAGGGGTTGTATGGAGGGTTGTGCCGTCATAATCAATTACAGATATTTTACCCCTTCCGGAACGGTGTAGAAGGTAGGGTGACGATAGGGCTTATCGTTGTTGGGTTCGAAAAAAGAGCCTTGATCTTCGGGAGAAGAGGCGGTAATGGCAGATGCCGGCACCACCCAAATGGAGATGCCCTCGTTGCGGCGGGTATAGGTGTCGCGCGCGCTGGTGAGGGCCATTTCTGCATCGGCTGCATGCAGGCTTCCGGCATGCTTGTGCGGGATGCCCGGACTGCTTTGAATGAACACTTCCCAAAGCATTCCCTGGTCTGAAGATTGGCTCATGGTTATAAATTTAAAGTTTTATGTCTTTGATGTTGAGCTGCAAGGTGGTGGTTCCGTTCCACTCGTTCTCGTCGAGGGAGAAGCAAGCATCGAACCCGTCGGATTTAAGCAGGTCTTCGTAGAGGTGGCCCATGCCAAAGGCAATGGCGGGGAAAGAACGGGGGCAGTCTTCTTGAAAGACCTCAATGCGGAGGTGGTTGGCGCCCACCTGACGGAGGTTTCCGCGGTGGCTGAGGCCGGTGGTTCGGAACACGGGGTTCATGTTGCCGGGGCCAAAGGGAGCGAACTGCTTGAGGATGCGAAAAAAGCGCGCGTCGATGTCGCAGAGCCGGAGCTCGGCGTCGATCTCCACTTCCGGGGTAAGCAGCTCTTCGGGAATGGTGGTGGAAACCACCTGCTCGAACCGCTCCTGAAAAGCCGATATGTTCTCGAGCTTCAGGGTGAGGCCAGCGGCGTATTTATGCCCTCCGAACTGCTCCAGCAAATCGCTGCAGGCTTCTATGGCATTATACACATCGAAGTCTTTCACGCTGCGGGCCGATCCGGTGGCCATGCCGTTGGATTCGGTTAATACAATGGTAGGCCTATAATATCGCTCGGTGAGACGGGAGGCTACAATGCCCACCACACCTTTGTGCCACTCGTTGTGGAATAACACCGTCGACTTACTTTGTTGCAGGGCCACGCTCTCTTCAATCATGGCAAAAGCCTGTTGGGTGATGAGCTGGTCTATGTTTTTGCGTTCGTTGTTGGTTTCGTCTATCACCTTCCCCGATCCTTCGGCTACGAAGGAGTCGTTGCTGGTGAGCAGTTCTACGGCTTTGTTGCCGCTGTTGATGCGGCCGGCCGCGTTGATGCGTGGGGCTATGGTGAACACGATGTCGCTCACACTCAAATCGCGGCGCACGCCGGAAACCTCCATGATGGCTTTAAAGCCTTCGCGCTTGCGGGCGTTTAGGCGTTGCAGGCCCGAGGCCGCCAGAATGCGATTCTCGCCGGTGATGGGCACGATGTCGGCAGCAATGCTTACCACCACAAAGTCGAGCCATTCGGCCAGATGGTTATAAAAATCCTCAGGAAAAAGGTTGTTGCGTTGGGCAAAGGCCTGCATGAATTTTAAGCCTATGCCGCAGCCCGACAGCTCGTCAAAGGGATAGGTGCAGTCGCTGCGTTTGGGATCGAGCACCGCAACCGCATCGGGGAGCACATCGCCGGGGCGGTGGTGGTCGCAGATGATGAAGTCTATGCCCTTTTCTTTGGCATAAGCCACCTTATCTACGCTCTTAATGCCGCAGTCTAAGGCTATGATGAGGGAGTAGCCTTCTTGCTTGGCATAATCGATGCCTTGAAAAGAGATGCCGTAGCCCTCTTTGTATCGATCGGGGATGTAGTAGGCCACGCGATGGGCAAAGGGCTTTAGGAAGGAATATACGAGGGCTACGGCGGTGGTGCCGTCTACGTCGTAATCTCCATACACCAGAATGCCTTCTTTGTTGCCCAAGGCCTGCTCCAGTCGTTCAATGGCAGGCTCCATGTCCAGCATGAGAAAAGGGTCGTGCAGGGCATCGAGGCTGGGGCGAAAAAAGGCTTTTGCGTCGTCGAAGGTGGTAATGCCCCTCTGCACGAGCAAACGAGCCAGTATGGGGTATATGCTTAAGGCCGATGCCAGCTCGTCAACGACCCGCGGATCGGGATCCGGCTTGGGTTTCCAGCGTTTGGTGATGGCTGCCATGGGAAGGGGTTTCGATTGCACTAAGTTAACCATTCAGTTGGGGTACCGCAGCCCAAAAAAGGTATTTTCCCCACGCTCTTGTGTGAACAAGAGAGGAGAAACACCTCAAGAGGGGGAGAGGGGTTTACTTATCGTGCAGCCGAAAACCTGCGGTTTACCTCGGCCCAGTTCACCAGGTTCCAAAAGGCGTTCACATAGTCGGCACGGCGGTTTTGGTAGTGCAGGTAGTAGGCATGCTCCCACACATCGATGCCCAGAATGGGGGTTCCCTTAACCTCGGCAATGTCCATGAGGGGATTGTCTTGGTTGGGAGTAGAGGTGAGCATGAGCTTGCCTTCGTGCACCAACAACCAGGCCCAGCCCGAACCGAAACGGCTCATCGCCAGCTTGTTGAATTCTTCTTTCATGGCCTCGAAGGAGCCAAAGGTGGAGGCGATGGCCTCGGCCACAGCACCCGATGGTGCGCCCCCGGCGTTGGGCGCCAGGATGGTCCAGAACAGGCTGTGGTTGTAGTGCCCACCGCCGTTGTTGCGCACAGCCATAGGGTATTTGGAAATGTGCTTGCAGATCTCGTCTACCGACAGGGTTTGGGCATCGGTGCCGTTTACCGCGTTGTTGAGATTGGTGATGTAGGCCTGGTGATGCTTGGTGTGGTGAATCTCCATGGTGCGCGCATCGATGTGGGGCTCGAGGGCCTCATAGGCATAAGGGAGTTTGGGCAATTCAAAAGACATATCGTGAGGTTTTTATTGTGAAAACAAAATGATTTATTAAACGTTATGCCGTGGCTTTGGGCATTCCGGCAAAGGGGGCGCGGTGAAAGTGCTTGGGGTCTTTGACGCGCTCGGGGAAGCGGATGTGGTACTCGAACTCGTCGCGGAAGTGGCGAATGGCGGCCGATACAGGCCAGGCAGCGGCATCGCCCAATGGGCAAATGGTGTTGCCCTCAATTTTTTTGGCGATGTCGGCCAGGAGGTCGATGTCGTGCATGCGGCCATGACCGTGCTCGATGCGGTGCAACACCTTCTCCATCCAGCCGGTACCCTCGCGGCAAGGTGAGCATTGGCCGCAGCTTTCGTGGTGGTAAAAGCGGGCGTAGGTCCAGGTGCCGCGCACGATGCAGGCGCGCTGGTCGTACACGATGAACCCTCCGGAGCCCAGCATAGATCCGGTGGCAAACCCGCCATCGGCCAGGGACTCATACGACATAAGACGTGCTTCGCCAGCAGCGGTTTTGAGCATGAGGTCTTTGGGAAGGATGGGAACAGATGAGCCACCCGGTACGCAGGCCTTCATCTCTAGGCCATCTTCAATGCCCCCGCAGTACTCGTCGCTGTAGATGAACTCCTCTACGGGCAACCCGAGTTCGATCTCATACACACCGGGCTTGCGGATGTTTCCTCCGGCGCTGATGAGCTTGGTGCCGGTAGATTTTCCCACGCCAACAGCAGCATACGCCTCGCCTCCGTCGTTTACAATGGGCACCACCGCTGCAATGGTTTCTACGTTGTTTACCACCGTAGGACAGGCGTACAAACCTGCAACTGCAGGGAATGGGGGTTTCATGCGGGGATTTCCGCGCTTGCCTTCGAGAGACTCGAGCAATGCGGTTTCCTCGCCGCAGATGTAGGCTCCGGCGCCGGGGTGAACATATAAGTCTAAAGAGTAATCGGTTCCGAGGATGTTTTTTCCGAGGAAGCCGTTGGCATAGGCTTCGGCAATGGCGCGTTCGAGGATGCGCACGAGGTAGAAATACTCGCCGCGGATGTAGATGTAGGAGGTGTTTGCACCCAGGGCGAAGGAGGAGGTAATCATGCCCTCTATCAGCAGGTGCGGCATCTTCTCCATGAGGTAGCGGTCTTTGAACGTACCCGGCTCCGACTCATCGGCGTTGCACACCAGGTAGCGGGGCACGCCGGCAGGCTTGGCCAGGAAGCTCCACTTCATGCCGGTGGGGAAACCGGCTCCTCCCCTACCGCGGAGTCCCGACTTCTTCACCTCTTCCACCACCGCCTCGGGCGACATGGTTTTGACGGCCTTTTCTACCGAGCGGTATCCGCCCTTTTGGCGATAGACCCCAAAAGTGTCGATGCCCTCAACGTTTACGTGTTCAAACAGCAGCTTGCGTCCCATAACAGCAAAAAATATTAAGATTCACGAAAAAAATCGGGTGTAACATAAACGGGGCGGCTTCCACTTTGGCGCAGCTCATCGAGGAGGGCGTCGGCCTTTTCGGGTGTGAGGTTTTCGTGGTATTGGTGTCCGCATTGCAGCATGGGCGCAGAACCGCAGGAGCCGAGGCATTCCACGGTTTTAAGGGTAAACCTACCATCGGCGGTGGTTTCCCCTTCTTTAATGCCCAATCGTTTTTCGAAGTGTGCCACCAAATCATCGGAACCTTTGAGCCAGCAAGGCGCGGTTCGGCATACCTCCAGCACGCAGGTGCCGGTAGGTGTTAGGTTGAACATGGAGTAAAACGAGGCCACCTCATACACCTCTATCGGCTTAATGCTGAGCAGCTCGGCCACATAATCCATGGTTTCGGGGCTGAGCCAGCCGCCGAACTCGGCTTGTGCGAGGTGCAGAATGGGGATGAGGGCCGATTTTTGGCGGCCTTCCGGATAGCGTCGGATGAGGCGCTGTGCGGTGGAGAGGGTTTCTGGGCTAAACGCAACCATGTAAGCAATGTTGAAGCCCTATGCAGGGCGGAAAAAAATGTGGTCAAAAATACGCGTTTGGCCCTTACCCTGTTCGGTAAAGACGCAAATGCCGCAACGCGCTGAAAAGAAACCCAAAACAGGGCAAAAAGTTTGTCCACCGCAGAGGCCGAAATGGCAAAACGAGGCGCTGTAAAGGCAATGAAGAAACGCGTAACCGCATCCACCACCCCGAAATGTGGACTCCATTGTAGGCCGAGAAAACTTTCTGGTTACCTTGGTACCAACCGAAAAACCAACCCCATGGACTTGTTTTCTTCTCTTGGCGCGAGCTTAGCATCGCCTATGGTGCTGGCCTTTTTACTGGGTATTGTGGCCACCCTGCTGAGGAGCGACCTTAAGTTTCCGGAGGGCATGTATCTGGGGTTAACCATTTACCTTTTGTTTTCCATTGGGTTGAAGGGCGGGGTTAAACTCTCGGCGGTATCCCCCTCTGACTTTATTCGCCCTTGTGCCGCGGCCTTGTTCATGTGCAGCTTGATACCGGTGATGGGCTTTTACATCTTGCGCTATGTGGGCAAAATGGATGTAGCCAACGCCTCGGCCATTGCCGCGCATTTCGGCTCGGTTTCGGCGGTAACCTTCAGCGAGGGAACCGCGTTTTTAGACATGCTGAAAATACCATACGAAGGTTATATGCCGGCCATGTTGGCCATCATGGAAATACCGGCCATCATCATCTCCATTTATCTGTTCAAACGTGCCATGCCTGCCACAGACAGCGGCATGGGCAAAGTGCTGCATGAGTTGTTTACCAACAAAGGAACCATGTTGTTGTTGGGCGGATTAACCATTGGCATCCTCACCGGTAAAAAAGGGTTTGAGCAGGTAGCGCCCCTCTACGACGGATTGTTTCGAGGCATGCTCTGCTTGTTTTTGCTGGAGGTTGGACTGGTTACCGGGCGCCGATTATACGACCTTAAAAAAGTAGGCGTTGCCTTGTTGGCCTTTGGCTTGTTGATGCCCACTGTACATGCCACCTTAGGCATTTACATTGGACAGTTGGCCGGACTGAGCATGGGAGGAGCAACCATCTTTGGATTGTTGTGCGCCAGCGCGTCATACATTGCAGCCCCGGCAGCCATTCGCATAGCCATACCCGAGGCAAACCCCACCTATTACCTAACGGGCAGCTTAGCCATAGCGTTTCCGTTTAACGTTACCATTGGACTGCCCTTGTACCTTACCATTGCCAAACACCTTTTTGGATCATGAATACACTTGTTCCGGTAAAAATGCTCACCATTGTGGCGCTCGACTCGCTGCAGAATCGCCTCATTGAAGACCTCAAGCGCTGCGGTGTGCGGGGCTACACCATTTCGGAGGTGGAGGGCGAAGGGCTTCACTCTCAACACTTCAGCGAGTGGGAAGGGCGCAACATTAAAATTGAAACCTTGGCCCGGGAAGAAACCCTGCATAAGGTGCTGGAAATACTGGGCAATCAATACTTTGAGCGATACGGCATCATTGCGTTTGTTTCTACGGTAGAGGTGCTGAGAAAAGAACGGTTTGTATAACTTTTTGTATATACAATTTTTTACTTATTGATCTCTTTCTCGTCTCGTTTGAGCAAAACCGGCATAACCAGTGCCGCAGACAACGCCATTCCCACCATGGCCCCCTTGCTTGCCCATTCCACGTTCAGGAAATAGCCGGGCATGTGTCCGCCAATGGATCCGAACTGCACCACTGCGGCAGCAAGAAACGCAGTAGAAAAGGGTCGTATAGCGGGCGCACGGGGCGGAATCCTCAAGGCCACTAAGGTTCAGCATGCCCTCCGCACCCATCCTTCTATGGAGGCATAGGGCCAATGCAGCAACCAACGATCTGTGTGGGGATTGGAGGAAAGGGCAAACAAAACCGCTGCCGATAAAAACCAAGCAATCCAACCCGGCTGAAAACCGGCTCGCGAAGCCCAAAAGCGGCCGCTTTGCACAAGCAAACGATTGAGCTGTCGAGCCAAAACATACCACAACAGAAAGCTTATTAAAGCGTAGAGAGCGTAAAAAACAAAGAGGAAGGCGCCAACCATAAAACAAGGAACAAACGGTAATCCTTTTTACAAGATACAAAACATCCGAGGCTTGATTGCAGCAATCCGCGTGAATTTTTTTCACCTTTGGAGCATGATGTTGTGGGAAGGAACCCTAGAGAAAATGGCTGCCCATTGGGGAAAGCCGGTAACGTACCGCTTGGGTGAACAAGAAAACGCATGCGCGGTACATGAGCTGGTAGGAACACGGCTTTGCCTGGAATACCTGCACGAAATTCATTGCATCGTATGCGGACGCAAAACCAAGAAAGCCTTCGCGCAAGGATTTTGTTATCCCTGTTTTATGAAGAGTCCGGAAAACGCCGAGTGCATCATCAGACCCGAGCTTTGCCGAGGCCACTTGGGAGAAGGCCGGGACGTGGAGTGGGAAAAAGCCCACCATGTGCAACCCCACGTGGTATATCTTGCCCAGAGCAGCGGCATTAAAGTAGGAGTAACCCGATCGAGCCAGGTGCCCACGCGTTGGATAGACCAGGGCGCATCTGCCGCGCTGGTGTTGGCCGAGACCCCCAACCGTTTCTTGGCGGGCTGCCTTGAAGTTGCCTTGAAAAAAACCTTTACCGACAAAACCGATTGGCGGAAAATGCTGGTGAACGCCGTAAGCACCGAGAGCCTGCTCGAGGCCAAAGAAAAAGCACACGAGCACACACCGGAAGAATTGAGACCCTACCTGAGCAACAGCAACGATATAACGTATATTGAATATCCCGTTGTGGGCTTTCCAACTAAACCCAACAGCATCTCCCTCGATAAACAGGAATCCATTGTGGGCAAGCTCATGGGCATTAAAGGTCAGTATTGGATTTGGGACAACAACCGGGTTTGGAACCTAAGAAACCACAGCGGTTACCGGGTGCGCTTATCTACCTTACAAGAGGAGTAGAGACGAGGAGGAGGAGGGCATCCTTCATACCCGCTTTTCTTGGCTTTTGAGGGGGGGCAAAAGTTGTATTGAGTCGCCACGTTTCTTCTTGTTTTAAGGTTGATGCTTCAAAGAGGGCAGCAAACCCCAAACCCGGGGAGGAAGATGTGCTAAATGGGAAAATTTGTCAGCCCTTCTGACAATTGCGACAGGGGAAACCCAAACTGAACGGAAAAATTGACAAAGAAAAAGGGGCGGCTGCCTTTGGCACCATTCGTGCAAAAGGGCATGCGATTCAACCAAAAAACAACTAAAACTCAATCATCATGGCAGTAAAAGTAAAACCGTTGGCCGACCGCGTGCTGGTGGAGGCCGCAGCAGCAGAAGAAAAAACCGCTGGGGGCATCATCATACCCGACACCGCAAAGGAAAAACCTCAACGCGGAACGGTAATCGCCGTTGGGAATGGAAAAAAAGATGAACCCATGACGGTAAAAGTGGGCGATGTGGTGCTCTACGGCAAGTACGCCGGCACCGAGTTGAACGTAGAAGGCAAAGACTACCTCATCATGCGGGAGTCGGACATTTTTGCCATCCTTTAATAATTAGAACCCAAAAAAAGAACAACCATGGCAAAAGAAATCAAATTTAACTTGGAAGCCCGCGACGCCTTGAAGCGTGGCGTAGATGCATTGGCCAATGCTGTAAAAGTGACCTTGGGTCCAAAAGGGCGCAACGTCATCATCGACAAAAAATTCGGTGCACCTTCCATCACCAAAGATGGTGTTAGCGTAGCGAAAGAAATTGAGTTGAAAGATCCCATTGAAAACATGGGTGCCCAGCTCTTGAAAGAAGTGGCTTCCAAAACCGCCGATTTGGCCGGTGATGGAACCACCACCGCAACCGTTTTGGCTCAGGCCATGATTACGGCCGGATTGAAGAACGTTACCGCAGGTGCCAACCCCATGGATTTGAAGCGGGGCATAGACAAAGCCGTTGAGGCCGTTGTGGCGCACTTGAAGAAGCAATCGAAGAAAGTAGGCGACGACAACGAGAAAATCGAGCAAGTAGCCACCATCTCTGCCAACAACGACCACAACATTGGTAAGCTCATTGCCAGCGCCATGGCGAAAGTGAAGAAAGAAGGCGTAATCACCGTTGAAGAAGCCAAAGGCACCGACACCGAAGTAAAAGTGGTGGAAGGCATGCAATTCGACCGTGGGTACATCTCTCCATACTTCGTAACCAACGCCGACAAAATGGAGGCTGTGTTGGACAACCCCTTGGTGTTGATCTACGACAAGAAAATCTCCAACATGAAGGAGCTTCTTCCCATTTTGGAGAAAGGCGTACAAACCGGTCGTCCCTTCCTCATCATTGCAGAAGATGTAGATGGCGAGGCCTTGGCCACCCTGGTGGTAAACAAGATTCGCGGCTCCTTGCGTGTGTGTGCCGTTAAAGCCCCCGGCTTTGGCGATCGTCGCAAAGCCATGTTGGAAGACTTGGCTGTACTTACCGGCGGAACCCTCATCAGCGAAGAGCGTGGCTACAAGCTGGAGAACGCCGACCTTTCTTACCTCGGATCTGCGGAGAAAATCACCATCGACAAAGAGAACACCACCATAGTGGATGGCGCTGGTAAGAAATCTGAAATTACGGCTCGTGTGAACCAGATCAAAGCTCAGATGGAGACCACCACCTCTGACTACGACCGCGAGAAACTTCAGGAGCGTTTGGCTAAGCTTGCAGGCGGTGTTGCCGTGCTGTATGTAGGTGCTGCCACCGAAGTGGAGATGAAAGAGAAAAAAGACCGTGTGGACGATGCCTTGCACGCCACCCGTGCTGCCGTAGAAGAAGGCATTGTTGCCGGAGGAGGCGTAGCCTACATCCGTGCCATTGAGGCCCTCGAGAAAATGAAAGGCGAAAACGAAGACGAGACCATCGGCATCCAAATCGTTCGCCGCGCGTTGGAAGAGCCACTCCGTCAAATTGTTGAAAATGCGGGTGGAGAAGGATCTGTGGTGATTCAGAAAGTACGCGAAGGCAAAGGCGATTTCGGCTACAACGCACGCACCGACAGCTACGAAAACATGCTGGCTGCCGGCGTAATCGATCCTACCAAAGTAGGTCGTGTAGCGCTGGAAAATGCAGCTTCCATAGCCTCCATGTTGCTGACCACCGAATGTGTTCTTTCTGAAATAAAAGAAGATGCACCTGCTATGCCCAACCCCGGAATGGGCGGAATGGGCGGAATGATGTAAAGCACCCTTTCGAATAATTAAAAAGCCGGCTGAATTGCTTCAGCCGGCTTTTTTTTTCGCCTATTATGCTCTTGTTTCCGCTACCGAATGCAACGCCGTGGGTTAACCGTCTCTGAAACTGACATCGTATTGAAAATCAATGAAGTGGATTTTAAATGGGCCTAACAAAAAAAACATAGTTTCGCCAGAAATAAACCGCCAGACATGCCAGAAAATATCGTTCCAAGGCCCTTAATGTGCACCACCCGTGAGGAGCAAGACCTCACCTTAGAGGTAAAAGAGGGTGTATTGCCCAACGACCTCGTCGGATATGTCTTTGCCTTGGTTCAGGCGGGCTCTGTAAACAACGCGTTACCCATCCCCAAGACCTTGCCAAACGGCTCCATCAACCCAGAGTTTGGCACTCCCTTAATGAACGGCGACGGCATGTTGTATCGGTTTGACTTCAGCACCAAAGGCAAGGTGGTGTTGACCACCCGGTTGATGAAGACGCCTTGTTATTATGCCGACTTGGCCCTTGCTCAGGGCACCAAATGGAACGGCATTGCCGGATTCAGCAACTTCGGCATCAGCCGCATGAACCTCCTCATGGGTTTCCGAAACCAGCTCAACACCGCCATTGTCCCCACCTGGTTTAAAAATGCCAAGGCACCTTATGGGCTCATGACCTACGATGTGGGCAGACACTATGCCGTAGATACCCAGTCCATGGAGCTGGTTACACCCATTGGGTCGAACAAGGAATGGATAACAGGCACACCTCCGGAGATGGTGCAGCCTTTTCCGATGGTTCAAACCACAGCCCACCCCAGCTTCGATCCGGTAACCCGTGAATTGTTTTCGGTGAACTACACGCGTTCTTTGATTGCCGCCACGCACTCGAACAACATGATTGCTGTTCTGAAAAGCCCTTTGGCATCGGAGGCAGAGGCCGCGTTGTACAACCTGTTGAGGAAAAACAAAAACAGTTCCGACCCCAAAGCGGTAGTGCAGGAAATACACAACCTGTTTTCTTCCTTCCATGAAAGGCTGGCGAAGCCAAACACCATCTTTCAAAAAATCTGGAATGTTATAACATGGCCAATTAAAGCCATTTTCGCTTTCCTTTCGTGGTTGGTTACGTTGCCCGTCATCAGCACCCTTTGGAGCATAATCACCTGGCCAATTAAAAAAGTAGCGGGGTTAATTCAAAAGGAGAAAGCCAAAATGGACATTCCCAACCGTGTTCATTTGGTGCGCTTTGATGGGGAGAACTTCCACACCTGGGAGCTACAGGATCAGGATGGTACCTCTATACGGATAGACCAGTGCATGCACCAAACCGCCATTACCCGGGATTACGTCATTCTGGTGGACACCTCCTTTAAATTCTCGTTGGATCTCCTCATCAACAACCCCTTCCCGCACAATTATGACATAGATCAAATGTTGCGGGAACTAACCGCCATACCCATGCTCCCCTACTCCACCTGTTATTTGGTGCGTAGGAGGGATTTAAAGCCGGGTGCCGTAACCGTTCCCTGCATCAAAATGCCCGCACCCATTCCACTGGAAACCGTGCATTTCAGTGCCGAATATGAGAATCCCAACAACCAAATCACCCTTCTCATGGTGCACAACTCAGCGGTATGCATGAGCGAATGGATTCGGCCTTACGATAACAATCAGTTCACTGGGCAACCTTCACCGGACTACCTAATGGGGATGTTCAGCATTGGGGACATGGACATTTCCCGGCTGGGGAAATACATCATCGACGGGGAAACGGGCATCATGAAAGACCAAGCCATTGTATATGAGAAAGGCGATACCGATGCACCAGAAGTAGGGCCCAATACCTGGGGTATTGCGCTGTATACCTTTCGCGACATCATATCGCATACCACGCCCAATTCTACCATACCCTACATGTGGTTTATGAGCAACGGTCCGGATCCGGAAATGCTTACGGAATTTATATACAACTTATATGATAAATACCCGAACCGCATCATACCGATTGAAGAGGTATTGAAGGTAACGGAGCGCGACATTGACTTCTCTCTGAATCGCCTGAATACCAAGACCATGCAGATCGACGATCACTTTCAG
>JBEIVB010000169.1:0-3957 GCA_040374085.1 Flavobacteriales bacterium
CACAGTCCCCTCAAGCAATGGATATGGAGGCGCATCGAAGCCCGTTGCATTACCCGTGCAGACAGGGTTATAACCGTAAACGCCTCCATTGCCCGCGAATTAACCAAACGTTATGGGGTTGAGGTTGCCGTGGTGCGGAACATTCCCGAGGGCAAACCCTTGCCACCTCCGGCCCGGCTTGAAGCATACGGCTTGCCCCCAGATAAACCCTTGCTTATTTTGCAAGGTGCCGGCATAAACATGCACCGGGGTGCAGAGGAGTTGGTAGAGGCCATGGCCTTGTTGGAGGATGTTCATTTGGTGGTGATGGGCAGCGGAGATGCCTTGCCGGCGCTGCAGCAATACCTGAGCGATAAGGCGTGGAAAAGCCGCGTTTCTTTTTTGGGCGTGTTGCCCTATTCCGAAATGATGAGCGTTGCGCAACGTGGGTTTCTGGGCCTGAGCCTCGACCGCGATACCAATCTCAATTACCGTTTCTCCTTGCCCAACAAGCTCTTCGACTATTGGGCCGCCGGCATTCCGGTGTTGGTGAGCAACTTGCCCGAAGTGGCGGCCCTGGTCCAACAACGCGGGGCAGGTTGGGTGTTGGATGCCGTAGAGCCCGCTGCCATTGCCCGCCGCATTTCCGATGTTGTGCGCGATGCAAACGGGTATTGCCACGTTAAAGATATGGCCTGTGAAGCAGGAAAGACCCTTACCTGGGAGAAGGAAACTGAACTCCTTCGGAGTCAACTCCTCCATTTGGTGTAAAGAGATTACATTCCGGCCACCCCCAACCCCTTTTCCTTTATATTGAAAGGCTATTGCCTTCTTTGCTTTTGCCCCTTTTCGATTAGAAGCTCTAGGACCGGTGGTGGAGCAGACCCTGATTTCGAAGGCGTGTGTTTTTTTGATTTTAAGTTTTAACCTCGACCCAATCCCGGTTCCCGAACAAACTCGGGTGCCGGATTGCGGGGTTCATACAGTTTAGTTGTTGAATAATAGGGTAAGAAATGAAACGGGAGGCATCCGGTCCTTCCCATAATGGAGTCCTTCGTCCTGAAAAGGGGGGGGTAATATTTTATATAAAAAAAATTATTTTTTTTGATGGGTAACTATTAATGTATAAATTTGATATAACGTTAACTGAAGCTTATGAAAAATTACCGAAGTATATACAAGCCTAAAACAAGCATAAAATTGTATACCTGCATGTTAATGGCATTTGTTTTTCGCACTGCGGCATGCTTTGCTCAGCTAACGGTTTCGCCCATTTCTCCGCAAAGCGCGGTGGGCGGTTACATTGTAGGGGCTGGCGTTTCGTTCAATTCGGTTCAGTTTCAGGGGCAGTCTGCTCAATTGGGGTTGGTAACCGGTGGCACGGTAATGGGTTTGGATACAGCCATTGTATTATCTACGGGCATGGTTACCCAATTGGCAAATCCTTTCGGGTTCACAGCTTCGAGTGCCATGAACGGTACAGGCACCGATTCCGATATCTTGGGACTGATGCAACAAGCCAATTCGGGCGCAACCTCGGCTCAGGATATAGCCTCCCTCTCCTTTCAGTTCATCCCCAACGGCGATTCCCTCACCCTGGAGTTTGTTTTCGGCTCAGAGGAGTACCCGGAGTTTGTTTGTTCGTTTAACGATGGTATGGGCATTTTCCTGAGTGGGCCCGGCATAAACGGTCCTTTCACCAATCAAGCCATCAACCTGGCTACCATTCTGGGTTCCAACGTGCCGGTTTCCATCAGCACCATAAACCAAACCAACGACAATTGTCCGCAAGCCAACCAAAACGGCAATCTCTACGTCAACAACATCGCTATTGGCGGCACCCAAATTTGTTTAGATGGCTACACGAAGGTGCTCAGGACGTTTCGCGGACTTACGTGCGGCGCAACCTATAGGCTTAAGCTTGTGGTGGCCGATTGCAACGATAAGAGCTACGATTCGGTCTTGTTCCTGAAAGCGAAAAGTCTCAGAACCAATCTGCCAACCTACAGCGTTTCCTTTATACCCTCATCGCGAGCTGAAGACTGCGGTCCAGGTACCCTTAGGGTGAACCGTTTTGGCAACCTTTCCGGCACCACAACGGTAAACATTGGCTACACCGGAACCGCAACGGTTGGCGTTGACTGCACGACATTACCCACCCAAGTTACCTTTAACCCCGGCCAGAGTTTTCAAAACTTTCCGTTTACTATACCAAACGATGGCGTTTCAGAGGGTTTGGAAACTCTAACTGCAACGGTTTCGTTTCCGGCCTGTACGGGCACCCAAACCGCTTCTGCCAATTTCCAAATCAAAGATCAGGTTCCGCTCTCCGGACCCCTAATCGTTCCGGATACTTTATCGATTTGCGAAGAGAATGGCTTTATAATATTAACCAATATTACCACTGCCAATTATCCAATCTCCTACCTCTGGAGCAATGGACAAACGGTACCCAACCTGTTTCAGGTGGCAACCCTGGCCATGAACCAGACATATTTTTCGGTTGTTGTAACCAAAGGGTGCGTTCCAACTACCCTGAAAGACAGCGTTTATATTTTGGTTTCGCCCAGCAATGCCACCACGATTACAGCCAATCTGGATCTTCAATACGAGATGTGTCTATTGCCGGAAACCGTAAGCGTTTCCCTGGCCAATCCGCCCGCACAGGCCTCCCAAATCGTACTCACCATTACAGGTAACATGACATCAGGACAAGATTATGTTCCCTTCAACGACACCCTAAACCTGGTACCCGGGGTAACCAATTACACTATACCCATAACTTTTTTGGCCGATGGTGTTTCAGAAGGACAAGAGAGCATCAGCATTTCCATTGAAGATGGGCCGGGGCAAAACTGCATTTTTACCACATCCTCGTGCATCATAACCGTAACAGACAGCGTCGTGCCACCGATAACACCCGGCGCGGATGCCTTTCAAATTTGCGCGGGCGATACCGTGGCCTTAAGCGCTAATTTTATAAGGCCTGAGAATACCCTCAGCTACTATTGGATGCCGGGTAACATTGCCGGATCCACCTACTTTTTTTCGGGATTGCTAACCGATTCCATTCCGGTGTATCTCTATGTAACGGACACGGTTTGTGCCTTGCCGAGGGTAACTATAGATACCATGTACATTTACCCACCTAACAGCGGTTCATTGGAATTGATTGGTCCGCTCGATCAAATGGTGCCGTGCAAAGGCACGGTTATTTCCCTTGCTCCAGAGGTTTCGGGTGGGGCAGGAAGCATTTCTTATTCTTGGTTCAACAGCAGTGGATCTTTGATTTCGAACGGTTCAAATGTGGTGTTTACGGTTAACAATTCCTTTTCTGTGCTGTTGGTTGCTTCAGACCAATGTGAGGCGCGCGATTCTTTGGTTGTAGACATACAACAACAACCGAGTCAGCCCATGTCTTTAATTTCTCCGGTCGACACCATCGCCACCTGCCCTAACCAAAGCATGGCTGTGTATGTGCAGGTGCAAGGAGGCATGCCGGGTTTTTCCTATACCTGGAGCAACGGTCTGGCACTCGATACCTTTCAGGTTGTGGTAAACCAGCCCCTAAGCTTTATGGTTACCGTGCGCGATACTTGCAACCAAACGCTGAGGCACTACGTCAATCTGGTGCCCGTCAGCAACTATGTGTATCCCTCTATTGCCCTCACGGGCGATTCCACGCTTTGTTTAAATGAAACGCTGGTGTTTCAGGCCGCGGCCTTGGGCGGTAAGCTTGGTTATCAGTATGCGTTTTCCAGTGCCTCCGGACAGCCGCTTCAGGTAAGCGGAACGCAGGTTACCGCTGCCTGGCCCGAAACCGATCTGCTGAGGGTAACCCTAACCGATGCCTGTCAAAACCAAGCGCTGGACGAGGTTGAGGTGATTCGGAAATCGGATTGCAATCCCGCTTTTTACAACATCATTACCCCCAACGGCGACGGCATTAACGATAAGTTTGTGGTGGGCAACATAGAA
>JBEIVB010000064.1:0-14883 GCA_040374085.1 Flavobacteriales bacterium
CCCACGCGCTGTGCCGTGGCCGAGCGATAGGCTTTGAGGGCGGTGAGGAGCTCGGGGTGCAGCACTTCTACCAGGGGTTTGCTGAGCACCTCTTTTCTGGGGGTCTCGCGGGCGGCCTGTCCGGCCGGGGGCTCCATCCAGAGGGCTTCCTTGCTTTCGAGCCAGTGCATGCCCTTGGCGCTGAGGCTCCAGATGGGGTAGGGGGGCGGGGCCACGTCTACCCATCCGCGCCGCCGCGCTTCTCTGCCCAGATCGAGCCAGGCGGTGCGCGGTAGAAAGGCGCCTTTGCCATAGGTGCTGAGGGTTTTGTGTTCGTCTCGCAAGCGAGCATGGTCTGCGCCGCGCAGGAGGTCAACGGCCAGGTTCAGGCCCACCCGCCCATCGAGCTCCCACAGGGCGTTCAGCAAGAGGCTCATGGCTTCTCGCGCATCCCAGGTGGCTTGCACCGGGCGCATGAGGCAATTGTCGCATTGCCCGCAGAAGCGCTCGCTCTCTTCTTCAAAGTAGCGCAAGAGCATCTGCCTGCGGCAGGTGGTGGTTTCGGCGTAGCGCACCATGGCCTGCAGCTTGTCAAAGGCATGGGGGTCGGGGGTTGATTCCTCTTTGTTGAGCATGTGCTCCCAGAAGGAGCGGTCTCCCGGACCATAGAGCAGAAGGGCTTCTGCAGGTAAGCCGTCGCGCCCGGCCCGGCCGGTTTCCTGGTAGTAGCCCTCGAGGTGACGGGGCATGTGGTGGTGCACCACAAAGCGCACGTTGGGCTTGTCTACGCCCATGCCAAAAGCCACGGTGGCCACCACCACGCGGGTCTCGTCGCTCTTGAACCTGTCCTGCACGGCGTCGCGGTGGTTCTTCTCCAATCCGGCGTGATAGGCCTCGGCTTTAATGCCGCGCTGCTGAAGGGCCTCGGCAAGTTCTTCGGTGCTTTTGCGCGAACGGGCATACACGATGCCGCTCTCGCCCCTTCGGCCCTCGAGGTAGGAGAGGAGCTCTACCTGACCCCGCCCCCGAGGCCAAACGGCATAGCGTAGGTTCGGACGGTTGAAACCCGAGACCATGATGCCTTCGGTGGGTATGCCCAACTGCTGACAGATGTCGGCGCGGGTGCGCGCATCGGCGGTGGCGGTAAGGGCTAAGAGGGGAACCCCCGGAAAACGCTGTTTGAGGGCCGAAAGGCAGCGGTAATCGGGACGGAAGTCGTGACCCCAGTCGGATATGCAATGGGCCTCATCTACGGCAAAGAGAACGGGTTGCAGCGGCTCCAGAAAATTGAGGAAGCGCTGGGCCGAGGCGGCAATGCGCTCCGGCGATACGTAGAGCAAACGCAAGGAGCGGCTGCGCAGGGCCTGAACAACGGCTTGTTGCACGTCCACCTCCTGTCCGGCGTGCAGGCAGGCGGCCTGAACCCCATTGCTCAGAAGCTGGTCTACCTGATCTTTCATGAGGGCTACCAAGGGCGATACCACCACGGTTAACCCCTCTAAACACAAGGCAGGAATTTGATAACACAAAGATTTGCCCCCCCCGGTGGGCATCACCACCAAAGAGTCGAGGCGATCTAAGGTGCGGTCAATGGCCTTCTCCTGAAGCAATCGGAACTGGGCATGGCCAAAGACCCGCGTAAGATGCGTTAACGCTATAGAATGTTTCATAAGAGATATACAATGCCCTCAAAGATACCACGGTGCCCGGGCCCTTGTCAAGGCCAAAAGCAAAAAAAAAGGCCGCCGAAGCAGCCTTTTTTTCTTCCCTGTTGGGATGGGGATCAATAGCGGTAGTGCTCGGGCTTGAAAGGACCGGCAACGGCTACTCCGATGTAGTCGGCCTGACCGTTGGTGAGCTCTTCCAGCTCCACGCCAATCTTGGCGAGGTGCAAACGGGCCACTTTCTCATCGAGGTGCTTGGGCAAGGTGTACACCTTAGCTTCGTAGCGGTCGCTGTGGCTCCACAGTTCGATCTGGGCCAGGGTTTGGTTGGTGAAGGAGTTGCTCATCACGAACGATGGGTGACCGGTGGCACAACCCAGATTCACCAGGCGGCCTTCTGCCAATACGATGATGTCTTTGCCTTCGATGGTGTATTTGTCCACCTGAGGTTTTATCACATCTTTGGTATGACCATGGTGGCGGTTCAACCAAGCCATGTCGATCTCGGTATCGAAGTGGCCAATGTTGCACACGATGGTGTTGTGGCGCATGGCTTTGAAGTGACGGTCGGTAACGATGTCTTTGTTACCGGTGGCGGTTACCACGATGTCGGCCAATGGAATGGCAGTATCCATTTTCAATACCTGGTATCCGTCCATAGCTGCCTGAAGGGCACAGATGGGGTCGATCTCGGTAACGATCACGCGCACGCCCTGGCTGGAGAGGCTCTGGGCAGAACCTTTTCCTACGTCGCCGTAGCCTGCAACCACAGCCACTTTTCCGGCCATCATCACATCGGTGGCGCGGCGAATGGCGTCTACCAGCGATTCGCGGCAGCCGTATTTGTTGTCGAACTTGGATTTGGTAACGGAGTCGTTGATGTTGATGGCGGGCATGGGAAGGGTGCCGTTCTTCACACGCTCATACAAGCGGTGAACCCCGGTGGTGGTTTCTTCCGAAAGACCTTTGATGCCGCCCACCAATTGTGGATAGCGGTCGAGCACCATGTTGGTGAGGTCGCCACCGTCGTCGAGGATCATGTTCAAGGGCTGACCGTCTTTGAAGGCAAACAACGTTTGTTCAATGCACCAGTCGAACTCCTCTTCGTTCATGCCTTTCCAGGCATACACCGGAATGCCGGCAGCGGCAATGGCAGAAGCCGCATGGTCTTGTGTAGAGAAGATGTTGCAGCTCGACCAGCTTACTTCCGCGCCCAGCTCTACCAGGGTTTCGATGAGCACTGCTGTTTGGATGGTCATGTGCAGGCACCCGGCAATGCGGGCACCGGCAAGAGGCTTGCTTTGGCCGTATTCGGCGCGCAAGGCCATAAGGCCCGGCATTTCTACTTCGGCCAGTTTAATTTCTTTGCGACCCCACTCAGCTAAGGAGATGTCTTTTACCTTAGAGGTGAGTTGGGTTGGGGGGGCAGTTTGCATAGTGCGTAAAGGGTTGGTTTTTCGACGATTGGAGCGCAAAAGTACGCATTTCCGCCCAAGGCTCCAAGCGTGTGAAGGGCCGGGAATATTGGTACTTTTGCGGCATTGTAACAGTTTAGATTCAAAAGAGTTCACGCAGCCCATGTTCATTCAACAGATTTACACCCAGTGCCTGGCAGAGGCATCCTACTACATCGAGTGCGACGGCCTGGCCGCCGTAATCGATCCCATTCGTGAGACCGAGCCCTACACCGATTTGGCGCGTGCCCGTGGTGCGCGCATTTGCTTTGTGTTTGAAACGCATTTCCATGCCGATTTTGTGTCGGGCCACCTGGATTTGAGCCGGGTTACGGGTGCTTCTATTGTGTTTGGACCGGGTGCCAAAACGGCCTACCCCATTGTGCAGGCCGCTCACGGCGAGCGCTTCGTTTTGGGCAGTGCGGCGTTGGAGGTGTTGCATACGCCGGGTCACACCTTAGAGTCGATCTGCCTCTTGCTGCACGACGCCCAGAATGAGCCTCAGGCACTGTTTACCGGCGACACCCTGTTTGTGGGCGATGTGGGCAGACCCGATTTGGCGGGGGAGAACGCAGGGCTCACCACCGCCGACCTGGCCGGCAAGCTCTACGACAGCCTGCAGGCCCACATCATGCCCTTGCCCGGGCACGTGGTGGTGTATCCGGCCCACGGCGCGGGCTCTGCGTGTGGAAAAAACATCGGTAAAGAAACCTCCACCACTCTGGCGGAGCAGAAAGCCCACAACTATGCCCTACAGGCCGCCAACCGCGATGCTTTTGTTGCCCTGGTTACCGAGGGCCTCTCGGCGCCTCCGGCTTATTTCTTCGATGAGGTGAGCATCAACCGCAACGGTTATCCGAGCATAGACGACATGCGCTCCAAGCGCCTGCAGCGCATACCGGCCTCCACGCTGGCAGCCCGTGTGCAAGAGGGCGCACTGGTGCTCGATACCCGCAACCCCGAGCGTTACGCAGAAGGGCACATCCTCAACTCCATCAACATCGGACTCAACGGGCAGTTTGCCATTTGGGCTGCCACTCTGTTGCCCCTAAAGCAGCCTCTGGTGCTGCTCACCGAAGAAGGGGCAGAAGAAGAGTCGGTGGTTCGCCTAGCCCGCGTGGGCTTCAGCAATGTGGTGGGCGTGGTAGAGGGAGGCATGGCTGCGGCGGAAGCTTCCGGAGTGCCCATTGCCCGCACACAAAATATGAGTCCGGCCGAGTTCTTGAGCCTGGGCAACACAGTTGAGGTTATAGATGTGCGCAACGTGGGCGAGCAGCAAGGAGGCATGCTGGAGCAGGCCATTCCGGCGCCCCTGGCCGAGCTGGAGCGCCACGCCACCCTGCTCCAACCCGATGAAACCTACTACGTGCACTGCGCCGGTGGATACCGATCTATGATTGCGGCGTCTTTGCTGGAACGCAGGGGCATACGCAACGTGGTGAACATAAGCCAGGGCATGTCGGGCCTAAAGGCTGCAGGCGCCCAGTTGATTGTGCCTGTACCGGTGGGCGGTTAACGCCACTTAAGGGTGTTCAGAAGGTGGGCCAAATCGGCCTCCAGGTGCCGCGTTACCGGTTCTAAGGAGTCGGGATTGGGCGACAGGTTAAAGTACAAGGCCCCGCGCAAAAAATGCCGGGTGCTGTCTGTAGCGTAAAACTGCATGGGGCTGGCTGCCGCGCCACCCAAGGTGTACATCATGCCGTACACAGTTCTCGACGGGTCATTTAATAAGGTTTCATCTATGCTGCTGGCTTTCACGGTATGCTTGTAGGCCAGGCTGCGGGCATCTTCGAGGTGACGGTTCAGCTCGCCTTTTTGCACCGGAAAGTAGCTCAGAAACAGGGTGGCTTTTTGTCCCCTAAACTCCAGGTTGGTCCAGTACCGCCCAGGCTGGCCGCCTCGGTAGGGCTCGAGGTGGGCGTAGGTGGGGGCTTCAAAGGAATAGGGCAGGGTGTCGCCAATGGGGGCGTAGGTGTGGGCCGGCAGGGCCAAGCGCGGGTAACCCTTGGGTTTTGGGGTGTAGGTTTGGGTACAAGCCGACTGCAAGAGGCACAAGCCTACCGCCAGCCAAGCCATACCCATAGATGCACTGCCGGCCGGGGCAGGCAAGGTAACCTTCACGCGCTTGATGCGGCGGCGATCTACGGCCTCTACGGTAAACCGATACCCTTCAAAGGCCACCACTTCTCCTTTTTCGGGAATCTTGCCGGTAAGCTCTAAGATGAAGCCCGCCAAGGTGTCGGAGTCGCCTTTCTTAGCCTCAAAGGCATCGCCATCTATATCCAGTATCTTATATAAATCGTTGAGCATGATTTTGGCTTCGAACACTACGTTGCGGTCGTCTAAGCGGCTGTAAACCAGCTCGTCGTCGTCGAACTCATCGTTGATGTCGCCCATCACCTCTTCAATCACGTCTTCCAGGGTAATCAAGCCGTTGGTGCCTCCGTATTCATCGGAGACAATGGCCATGTGCATCTTCTTACTCTGGAACTCGCGCAGGAGGTCGTCGATCTTTTTGTTCATGGGTACGAAGAAGGTCGGACGCAGGAGGCTGTGCCAGTCGAACTCGGCAGAAGCGCTTAGGTGAGGCAGCAGGTCTTTGGCGTAAAGGATGCCCACCACCTGATCGATGTGCTCGCGGTACACAGGTATGCGCGAGAAGCCGGCGTCCATCACCTGTTCCAGCACCTGGGTGAAGTTCAGGCGCTCGTCGAGGGCGATGATCTCGAGGCGGGGCTTCATAATTTGCCGCACATCGGTGTTGCCAAAGTCAACAATGCCTTGCAGGATCTTGCGCTCCTCTTCGGGGGTGTGCTCGTTGGAGGTGAGCTCAAGAGCCTGGCTGAGGTCGTCTACAGAGAGGTTGTGCTCCGGCTGCTTCACCAGGCGGTCTAAGGCCGAGGTGCTCCACAGCAAGAGGCTGCTGAGGGGTTTAAACAAACGGTCGGCAAAGGCCAGTGGATAGGCTAGACGACGCGCCATGGTAAGCGGGTCTTGCTTGGTGTAGAGCTTGGGCATCACCTCGCCAATGAGGAGGATGAGGAAGGTAACCAAGATCACGCGCACCATAAACTCAACGGGCGGACTGGCGATGCCGGCCAACAGGGGTTTAGACACCGTTTCGGACAGCACAATCACGCCTATGTTGACGAGGTTATGGGCG
Organism: Flavobacteriales bacterium; assembly: GCA_040374085.1. Lineage (GTDB taxonomy): Bacteria > Bacteroidota > Bacteroidia > UBA4408 > UBA4408 > JBEIVB01. The sequence goes on from JBEIVB010000064.1 coordinate 6,261, forward strand.
ATGACGATGGTGGCGATGAGACGCTTCTGCCTTCCCCAAAGCTCGGTAACGAGGCGATCGCGTCGCTCCTGGCTGTTGGCAAGGGTTTCGAGGTGGGAGGGTTCGAGGGAGAAATACGAGACTTCGGCGGCCGCTACGAGGGCCGAAAGCAACAGCAAAGCAGCCATACCCAACAGGCTGCCCAGCACCACCGGATCGAGTAAGGCCGAGGGGTGGAACCACAGAGTGGTGAAAAGATGGGGGAGGGGGTCGTCCAAGGGTTAGGGCGAAAGAACGGCCAAAGGTAGCTTAAAAAGGCAAATCGCCCGAACCCTCAGATGCAGGCGCATGGCCTTCAGGCGCGTGTCCGGCATTGCCAGAGCCTTCTTCGCGGCGGTTGGTAACCAACGTGATGGATTCGGCCACCACCTCGGTGCGGAAGTTCTTGTGCTGGTTGGCATCTTCCCACGAGCGCGTGCGCAGCTTGCCTTCTACAAACACCGTACAGCCTTTCTTCAGGTACTTCTCGGCATAGTCGGCCAAACCACGCCACATCACCACGTTGTGCCACTCGGTTTGCTCCTTGCGCTGGTCGTCTTTGGTGCGGTAGTATTCGGTGGTGGCCATTGGGAAGCTGGCCAGCTTGGCACCGCCCTCCAATACTTTAATATCGGGGTCTCTGCCGAGGTTGCCCATCAAGATGACTTTGTTTATACCAGTTGCCATGGGAATAGAGATTGGTTTTTCGGTGGTTCTGTTATTGGGTTGGGTAGCGAAGCTTGAGTTACGAAGATAACGTAAAATTATTTCAAACAACCACCCTGCAGCAGCCGGCATGCCTCCCCTCGACTTGCGATACCACCCAAACTACGCCTCATACTTAAGCTACACCTTTTCAGCGCCTACCGCTCAAACTCACCCCATCCCACTTTTCCCAAGCTTCGCACATCCGCTTTTGGCATACTCCCCCTCCCCGCTCGACAATCAATCTCCAGATCAAACCTCACCCAACAACACCCTCACCTAATCGATAAACAAAAAAAATACATAATACAATCAACTCAACATCGCTTATCACATCATCGCATCAATTAATCACCTCATCCATCCATCAAGCAACTGCACCCAAAGGCTCTGAATAAATACTTCCGCTGTGCAAGAACCTTTTAAATGAAGAGGCCGGCACCGAACATGATTCTTCACTGTGGGGCAACCCTTCGTTAGTCGAAGTTGTCACGGAGCAACTATCCGCCTTAATGGTATGTTTAGAGTGCGCTCATGAGCAGTATCAAGCGCAACACTATTTTAACCCCAAAACCCTCTTACAAAATCCTCCTGAAACATCCGTCATAGTCCGGGTTAAATTTTAGGATAAAGAAATTCACAAAAAATTGTTGATAGCAAAAACCTTAGGTTTTACTGGGGTTAAGGGCATGTTAACAACTATTGATATTTGCGGGGGTTGAGTGCTTGATTGGAGAAAAAAAATCCTAAAAATTTGCTGAACCCAACAGGACCTCTTGGCCGCGCGTTAAGCCTCCTGTAACCCAATGACTTCCGGGACGATTGCCTCCGAGCGGGGACAGCATCAGCTATCCGTGCAAGGGAATTGTCGCCCCAAAACCGACCAAAGCAACCCAAACCAACCAAGCCTACCCAACCTTACTTCAAACATATGTACGTAGTTAAACGAGATGGAAATAAAGAGACGGTGAAATTCGATAAGATCACCGCCCGTGTACAGAAGCTCTGCTATGGGCTCGATTCTCAGCATGTGAACTCCATTGCCGTGGCCATGAAGGTCATAGAAGGCATTTACGAAGGGGTAACCACGCACGAGCTCGATAACCTGGCTGCCGAGATTGCGGCCAGTCTTACCACCACCCACCCCGATTACGCCCTGCTGGCCAGCCGCATTGCAGTTTCCAACCTGCATAAGAGCACCAACAAGAGCTTCTCCAAAACCATGGAGGCCTTGTATCGCTACATCGACCCCAAAACCAACCAGGCAGCTCCCCTCATCGCCGACGATGTGTACGACATCATCGAGAAGAATGCCCAGCTTTTGGACAGCACCATTATATACGACCGCGACTTCGGCTACGACTACTTTGGTTTCAAGACCTTGGAGCGTTCGTATCTCTTGAAACTCGACGGCAAGGTGGTGGAGCGTCCTCAGCACATGCTTATGCGTGTGGCGGTAGGCATGCACAAAGAGGATTTGGATGCGGTAATTGAATCCTACAACCTCATGAGCGAGCGTTGGTTTACCCATGCCACGCCAACCTTATTCAACTCGGGTACACCCAAGCCCCAGATGTCGTCGTGCTTTTTGCTGACCATGAAAGACGACAGTATAGATGGCATTTACGACACCTTAAAGCAAACCGCCAAAATCTCCCAAAGTGCGGGTGGAATTGGTCTGTCCATCCACAACATACGCGCCACAGGTTCCTACATCAGGGGCACCAACGGCACCAGCAACGGCATCATTCCCATGCTGCGTGTGTTCAACGATACGGCCCGCTACGTAGACCAGGGCGGGGGCAAGCGCAAAGGCAGCTTCGCCATTTATTTAGAGCCTTGGCACGCCGATGTGTTCGACTTTTTGGATTTGCGCAAAAACAACGGCAAAGAAGAGATGCGCGCGCGCGATCTTTTCCTGGCCTTGTGGGTTTCCGATCTGTTCATGCAGCGTGTGAAAGACAACGGAACCTGGAGCCTGTTTTGTCCAAACGAAGCACCGGGCCTATCCGATTGCTGGGGCAAGGAGTTCGAGGCGCTCTACACCCGCTACGAGCAAGAGGGCCGCGCACGCAAAACCGTGAAGGCTCAGGAGTTGTGGTTCGCCATTTTGGAGTCCCAGATCGAAACGGGCAATCCATATATGTTGTACAAAGATGCGGCCAACAGCAAGAGCAACCAGCAGAACCTGGGAACCATTAAGAGTTCCAACCTCTGCACCGAAATCATGGAGTACACCTCTGCCGATGAGGTGGCCGTGTGCAACCTGGCGTCTTTGGCCCTGCCGCGCTTCGTTACCAACGGTGCCTTTGATCACAACCGCTTGTTTGAGATCACCTATGTGGTTACCAAGAACCTCAACCGCATCATAGACCGCAACTACTACCCGGTGGCCGAAGCGCGCCGCAGCAACATGCGCCACCGCCCCATTGGCATTGGGGTACAAGGCTTGGCCGATACCTTCTGCCAGTTGCGCATGCCTTTTGATTCCGACGAGGCACGGCAGTTGAACCGCGACATCTTCGAAACCATTTATTATGCTTCCATGACCGCTTCTAAAGACCTGGCTAAGGCAGAAGGAGCGTACGAGACCTTTGCGGGCTCTCCGCTTTCAAAGGGTCAGTTCCAGTTCGACCTCTGGGGCGTGCAGCCATCGAGCCGCTGGGAGTGGGATGTGTTGCGCGAGGAAGTGATGAAATACGGGGTGCGCAACTCTTTGTTGATGGCGCCAATGCCCACGGCATCCACCTCTCAGATCTTGGGCAACAACGAATGCTTTGAGCCCTTCACCAGCAACGTGTACAAGCGTGGAACCCTGAGCGGGGAGTTTGTGATTGTAAACAAATACCTCTTGAAAGACCTGGTGCAGTTGGGCTTGTGGAACGAGCGTATGAAGAACAAGATCATATCCGCCAACGGCTCCATACAAAACATACAAGAGATTCCACAAAACATAAAGGATCTGTATAAAACCGTGTGGGAGATTAAGCAGAAAGTCATCATCGACATGGCTGCAGACCGTGGCGCCTTCATTTGCCAGAGCCAGAGTCTGAACCTCTTCATACAGGATCCCAATTTTGGCAAGCTCACCAGCATGCACTTCTATGCCTGGGAAAAGGGCTTGAAAACCGGCATGTATTACCTACGCACCAAGGCGGCTGCAGATGCCATTAAGTTTACCGTTGAGAAGCAATCTGAAGAGCAGGTAACCCCAACCGTTCCAGAGGTGGCCTCACCGGATGCACCGGTTGCCGAAGCACCCGAGGCCCCACACGGACCGGCAGCAGCACCCGAGATTCCGGAGTTGTTTGACAGCAACCAAGCCGCCATGTCCCAAATCACCTGCAGCCTCGATGACCCCGATGGTTGCGTGATGTGCGGAAGCTGATCTAAGCCCCATCCAACAAAAAAGGTACAACAAGCGTTGTACCTTTTTTTATGCTCTTTTGGTTGTAAAAACCTCAGGCTTCGCTCTGTCTTGCTTTGCGGGTTTTTACGCGTTCGCGGAACTCTGCGCGGTGTTGTTCTGAGGGGTGCTTGCCCTCTCCTTTCCACTTCACCAAGTCGGTAATCACCACCGAGGCAATGACTCCGCCAAACGCCGCCGGCAGATAGGAAATGGTGCCGTATGCCGATTTCTTGAAGTTGCTGCCATCCGTCAGCATCAGGCTTTCGGGAATAACGCGCTCGGTGCTGCTTACGGTTTTCACGCCCTGGTACACCCCCAGGTGGCGCAGGCGTTTGCGCACGCAAGAGGCCAGGTAACACACCCGCGTTTTGGAGATATCGGTAACCTGAATCTTGGTGGGATCGAGCTTGCCACCCGCGCCCATGCTGCTTACCAGCGGTATGCCGCGAAACTTGCAGGCGGCTATGAGGTGGCATTTTGGGGTGATGCTGTCTATGGCGTCTACCACGTAATCGTAGCCCTCGTTGAGGAGCTGCTCTATGTGCTCGGGTATGAGGAACTCTTTTTTTACCACGAGGTTCAGCTCGGGGTTGATGTCGAGCAGGCGCTTCTCCATAACCTCTGTCTTATACACGCCGTGGGTTGAGGAGAGGGCCGGAAGCTGGCGGTTTCGGTTGCTGGGGTCAACCATATCTCCGTCGAGAATGGTCATATTTCCCACCCCTGCGCGGGCTATGAATTCGGCGGCGAAAGAGCCTACCCCACCGAGGCCCACCACCAGCACGCGGGCGTTTTGCAGGGCTTCAACCTTGTCGTTGCCCACCAGAAGGGCAGTGCGGGAGAGCCATTTACGATCGGCCATGGAAGAAGAGTTTAGCGTTGTTGTTCAGCTGCAGGTTCAGTGCCTCTGCAGAGGCGTTCAGCAGGCGAGCAGCGGTGGCAAAAATAAGGTGGAAATCGTCGCTGGCTTCGTCGCTTTCGAGCAAGATTCGGTTGGGGGGCAGCTTTTGTATGAGTTCTTGGGTGGGGCTGTTGGGGTTGAGGATGGAGCGCCCCAGCGATACCCAACCGCCCTGTTCGATCCAGGGCTTGGCCTGCCTCCAGCTTCCGCGGTAGCCGTGCAAGAGCCAGGGCACGAGCGGCTTGCGTTTGCGATGAAGGGCCAGTATGGACTCGAAGCTGCGCACCTGATGCACCACCAAAGGCTTGTGCACGCTCTCGGCCACTCGTGCCTGAGCCTCAAACCACTGCATCTGGGTTTCGGCATCCGGCCCGCGTAGGGCATCGAGGCCGGCCTCACCCACCGCCAAACACCGGGCGTCGGCCCAATGTGCTTCCAGCAAGCTCAGACTCTCTTCTATGGTTTTTTCGGGTAAGTACCAGGGGTGAAGGCCCAAGGAGTAGCAACCTTCCGCCGGCACGGCATCGCGAAAGGCCACCACGTTGTATACGCGGTGCGCACCGGGCCGGTGGCTGTGCACGTCGAGCAGGGTCATGGCAGGTTCTCCAAACGAAAGGCATCGGCATCCATGCCGGCCGGAAAGGCTTGGCGGTATTCTATGAGGGCTTCTCCACTGAGGGTTGCATGCAGCCATCCTTCTTGGTCGGGCGCTAATGCGGTTAGGGTTTCGCCCAGGTAGTTCCACACGCCCGAGTGCCCATCGTAATGCACGCCGTAGCCATCGTCGCCAATGCGGTTTACGCCAACGCAGTAGCATTGGTTCTCTATGGCGCGGGCAGGCAGAAGGCGCTGCCAAGCCAGGCTCCGACGCTGAGGCCAGTTGGCCGGATACAACACGGCATCGTATTCATAACCTTTTTCCAATGACCAGCGGTTGCGGCTCCACACCGGAAAGCGGAGGTCGTAGCACACCAAGGGCAGCAGGTTCCATCCCCGCCACTGAACCACTTTCCGCTCGCTGCCAGGTTGGTAGTGCAGGTGCTCGTCGGCCATCCGAAAGCAATGCCGCTTGTTGCTGTGCTGCAGGTCGCCATTGGGGTAGGCCATAAGCAAACGGTTATAGGTGCCCGAAGCATCGCGTATGGGTAAAGTACCCATCACCAGAGCATCCAGCAGCTTGGCCCAAGAACGCATCCAAACAACGGGGGCGCTGTCCATTTCCATCGCAACAGAGGTGTTCATGGTAAAGCCGGTGGCAAACATCTCGGGCAGCACCACCACATCGGTGGGTTCGGTAAGCTGATGCAGCTTGGTGGTGAAATGCTCCAGGTTGAGGGCTGGATTTTCCCAATGCAAGAAGGTTTGGATAAGGGAGAGGCGAAGGGGGTTCATGTGGCTCGGCCGTTTTTATTTTTATAATTTTAGATTTATTAAATCCGAAAGGATTGTAAATTTAGGGTGCAACGATAAGCTCATTTTGTGGCTGTTATTCGTTTATGGAAGTATAGCTGACGAGATCTTTGCGAAAATGCCCTTTCTCTACCCCGGTAAGCAATGCGGTTAGGGTTCCGGGGTTGTCTTGACGGTACCCTATTTTTTGTGGGTATTTGTTTTTTGGGTTGGCAAATACCATGAGCCGTTCCTCGGCCTGATCTTCTACAAATTCCACCGTTTCCGATGCTCCGTTTAGGCGCACCTCATAGATCCACTTGCCGCCTCGCGGAAACACCCGCATGGTTTCTTCAAAGAGGGTGTCGCTGTTTTGGATGTCGCAGCTGATGCCTATAAAGAGGCTGTCGGATGCTTGCCTCCAGCGCTCTAATGTGCGTACCCCGTTTTTCTCCTGCTGCCAGTTGCCCAGCAAGGCGGCGGGAAACCGTGAAGGGGCGATTTCTTTTTTGGTGTAAGTGCAGCCCAGGCTCATCAGCAGCCACGCAAGCACACAGGCTAAAGGTTGTTTCATGATGCAAAGGTGTAGCGTGCAACAAAAATAACAAAGGCCACTGCAGTGCAATGGCCTTTGAATGGGTTTGAAAGGGCTATGGGTTAGGGCGCAGTAACCACCAGTTTTTCTTTTACGGTGCCTTTAGAGCCCATAAGCGTAAGCTGATAAATACCCGGAGCGATGCCCGATAAAGGGAGTTCGAAACGCTGCTGTATGCCACCCGCTGCCACCACGCTGTTTTCCCAAACGGATTTTCCTTCGATGTTGGTTAACACCATCTGCAGCCGCTCGTTTTTGGGTGCGGTGTAATACAGGGTGGTAAATTGTTCAGCCGGGTTGGGCGCTACAATCACCTGATAAGGAGCCGAGGCAGGGTTTAAGCCTACGTCGTTGCACGGAGCCGACGCCCCGGTGATGTAGGTCATGGTGCTGAAGTCTATGTAGCACACGTACTCCGGATGATCGATGAAGGGGTCGCGGTTGCCCTGCAAGCTGTCGAGGTAATCGTTTCGCGCAATTTCCCAGCTGCTCGGCGGATCCTGGAAGTGCCATGTTTGAGGATGTTTTGGTTTTGCACCACAACGGTGGTAGGGTTGGTGCCCGGAGGCAGTTTCCAGGTGTTGTTGTTAACGCTGTTGTAGGCAATGCACATGTAGAAGAGGGCACGGGCTGCATCGCCTTTGTGCTGGTCGCGCGGCTCAAATACCGTAACGTTGTTGGCGTCTTTGCCCAAGATGGCATCCATGAACTGAGAGGTTACGGTGGCCGCTTCGCCCAAAGGGTTGTTGCTGCGGGCTTCGTTAACCTGGGTAAACTTAGCCGGAAAGAGGTGGTGCTGATCGCTGTACTCGGGCTTTTCGGTAGTGGTAGCGCCTCCGTCTGCAGGGTAACTGGGCATCCAAGAATGGCAATAGGTGTGCTCGCGGCTGAAACCGGTATCTGCAATGCTGAAAGTAAAAGGCCCACGGTAAGCACGGGTGTATCCCGAATAAATGCAGGTTATGGCACGGCGACCTCCGGAGGTATCGCGCGACTCAAATTTCTCGCCAATGGTAGAGGCGTAGGAGCTGTAGAAAATGGAGGTGTGCGGATTCACCAAGGTATGCAAATCGTTGATGAAACTGGTGGCAGAAGGATTGATTCCATTGTATTCTCCGGATGGAATCATGTTGGGAAGGGTGGTAACGTTTCCGGCCAAAGGTGCATCGATTTTGTAGTTGCGAAATTGGCCCGGACCGTTGTAGCTGTAGGCTTTGAAGTGGTAGGTGGTGTTGGCAACGATGCCAATGGGATTGAACTCGGTTGCATTGCCGGAAAAAACAACTTTAAAGTTGCCTACGGTATCGCCACGTTGATAAACCTTTCCATCGGTGGGGGTCACGTTGGGCACCTGCCCATTGCCCCGCACCACCAGCACGCCACCAAATGCATCGGTTGCAGGTGTAGGTGGAGCCAAGGTGCCTTTGAAGCGGTATGACTTTACATCTGTAAAATTCAACCCGGTAGGCTGTGCAACGGGCTCGCTGGCCAGTGTCCCGCCTACGCCGTACAGATTAACGGTAAACACCGGAAAGTTGGGGTCGTTGGTGGGTATGCTCAGAGCTGCGTTGCGGGTGCCGGCCTGAGCTGGAGTAAAGGTGATGGA
>JBEIVB010000156.1:0-4298 GCA_040374085.1 Flavobacteriales bacterium
CTTTGGTAATATAATTTGGGTTATGGGTGAACCACATGGAGTTTTTCTGTTTTAACAACGTGACCTGCTGCATCTAAAACCTGAATTAGGTATGCCCCGTTTTCAAAGGTAGAAGTGTTTAGGTTAAAACAACCTTCCGACAGGCCATTCTTACTGAAAACCAACTCTCCTTTCATGGAGACAACGTTAAGCTGACTGGCTTTCAAAGCTGAATCAAATCCAATGGTAACCATGCTGGTGGCGGGATTTGGAAAGAGGGTAAGATTCGGTTCGGTTTTTTTCATGCCTGGGTTTAACTTTTTTAAGGTTCGATGTTGTGTTGGTTTGAAAGAATCTGAAGAGGTGCGCAAAGCACCAGGTATTGGAGGATAAATGTTGATTTGCGGGTAACTGTTGGGCGTATAATGGTTCAAAACATTTGCCGCAAAGGTTCCGGCTAAACCATATAAACGCTCATTGTCGGCCAACGGTTTAATGGTGCCTATCTCATTTGAATCAAGTTGATACATGGTTCGATTGGTCGAGGCCAATTTTTTCTGCAAGTTCAACCATGTTTTTAATCCACTTAACTCAGCCACCTCAAAACGGTCTAAGTTTTTAACATCAAAGTTGTCCAATACTTGAGCGGCTTGATCGAACTGGCCCATGGAAGCCAAGTCATCCACCAACAAGTATTTAGCCCTTGGTGAACCAATAATATTTAACCAGAAATGTAATTGGGAATGGTCGTTTGTGAGTGTAAGGGTATCAGAAAGAATGTGACGGACCATTTGCCAGGCAGCTTCTTCGCGGTCAAATTGCTTCTGAGCGAAGAGCTTCTCCAATGCGGTACGGTTCGTTTCGTAGGTTCCGGCCTCCCTTAAAAGCTCAATCATCCAATCCTCCATGGGGTTCGACTTCTCTTTTAGCATCCTCAAGACTTCCTCATTGTGGGCAACATCGGGATTTGCTGCGATGATTGAGAGAAAAGTGGAGTTTGATAAGCTGTTGTTATCTTTTATGATTTCTTGTACCACCCTATCACTCAGATTGGGTGAAGTGCTTAACAATAGGCTTGCAACCTGCTCCGAATCATCCGTGGTTGAAGGGGCCACCGCATTGAGCAACCCTAAGGTGTTTCCATTGTCGATTAGATTCTTGTACAGGTCAGCCACCAAGAGGTACTGGGCGTTCTTCATTGCAAAATTGGCCAACAAAGCCGAACGTTCAGTTGGAGGGATAATTCCATCAGGGTTTTTAGTTGAAAATTTTGTTGGACAATTTGAGCCATAGGGATAATCTACCAATAATACATTTGTACTATAGCATTGAGGCACTTGTTGTTGGTCAGAAACTGAATAATTGTACACCAAACCGCCTGGGACCCTATAGTAATAATCCGATTCACCTGTTTGGCAAGAATGGGTAAACAGGTTACCAGCAGGCGCAGCTCCAACTTGGGAACCATCCCCTCCCTGATAATACCGAATTCCGTTCAAAGGGGAAGGTGGGTATTGCCCATCGCCCTCTACCACAAAGTCGTAGAGCTGTGTGCCATTGTTTTGGTTGCAGAGAAACTGCAACCCTCTAAACTTAAGATTTGGGTCTGGTGCCATGGTTTTATTTTTACCGTTTGATAAATATGCCACTTGGTTATCAAAAGAAAAGTTTTTATAAACCGTGTTGTTATCACCACCCACTTCTGAAATAATGATTCCGCCTATATCATAGGCATTGGTGCCGTGTAAGTACCCCGTTTTCCGAACTGTTTATAAATTGGAAATGAAGGTATGATTTTGTTTTTGTTTTTCTGTCGAGTAATCAATTGGACTTTTGTGATTGAGTGATTGATGAGGGTGAAACTGATTATAATCCTGCCTCCAGTCTTCGGTCAGATTTCGGACTTCCCCCAATGAAAAGAATAAAAATGCATCGAGGATATCTTCTCTATAACTTCTGTTGAATCGCTCGATAAATGCATTTTGAGTAGGCTTACCAGGCTGAATGTAATTGATTTGGAAGTCTTCCTGAAGGGCAAAATCCGTAAAATTCCCAGAGATGAACTCAGGTCCATTGTCGCAGCGGACTTCTAAAGGTTTGCCTCTTTCCTCAATGAGTCGTTTCATTACTCGGCAAAGGCTATGGCTGGATAGCGAGTAGTCCACCTCCATAGCCAAGGCTTCACGGTTGTAATCGTCTATAATGTTCAATATCCTGATTTTTCTGCCATTTGCTAATGTATCGTGCATAAAATCTATGCTCCATTTGTAATTCAAGCACGAAGGCTGCTCAAGCGCCCCTGCAGGGCGCTGTGGCAGCCGCCTACGACGTCGTTTTCGCTTTGTAATACTCCCTCTTTTTAAGACCAATGGTTGCGCTCTGAAAACCATCCCAAAGCCACACCACGACGAGACGCACAATGAGAAGGTTTCTATCAGAATGCAAAGGCAATGTTGCCCGCTTTTCAACGTCTAAAGGAAACTAGAAAAAACTTAGCTTAGGTGGAAGGGATGGGGAATGGTTTACCAAACTATACCTCGACGCCTTTACCGCTCGCGCAGGGCAAGCAGGACGTTATTACTCTTTTACAAACCGTTGGCTCATGGTGTAGCCTTGTTTGGTTGTGATGTGCACGAGGTAGAGTCCGCGTGGATAGGGGGCCATGGATATTGGAAAACTGTTGCCCCGGGCCAAGAGGTTGCCGCTGCTTTGGTACAGGGCATACGATGCCACCTGCTGTGGCTCCGCTGCATAGAGCTGCGCCTGGCACGGGTTGGGGTATACCAACGGTTGGTTAAGCCCCTCTATTTCCCTTGCAGAACTGGTGCAATCGGCGTTTAGGCAGCCGTTGGCATCGGTGCGGATCAACCAACCTCGGGTAAGGTTGGGGTTGTTGGTTTCGTCGCAATACCCTGCCGCCACAAAACCCCCATCGGGCAACTCATCCAAGTCGTTCAAAGTATTTACATCTCCGAAAATAGGACTGTCTATGGCTTGGTAGTTGTGCAGCCAGAGGCTATCCCCATTACCAGTAAGCTTGAAAACACAACCCGTTATATGCCCAATGCTGTCTCCGCTTAAGCCAATGCTTACTATGCCATCCGTGCCGACGCCGGCAACCTCACCGGTGGATGTTACCATGAGTTTGCTGACCCTGGTGTTTAGGCTCCTTTTCCCAACATAACACGTCCATATTGGGTTTAGGTTCTTGTCAAATTTTCGAATGTATTTCCGCTGCCAAAAATCCTCTCCCACCCTTAAGTAAACATTGGTGCCCCCTACCACAAAATCTCCATTGGGAAATACGGCCGAGGTGTTGGATCCGTACCAATTTCCATCAGACGTGGCAAACGAGTCCACCACGTTCAACAAGGTGTCCAATTTATACATCACCAAATTGGAGGGCATAGTTTGCCAAAGCTGCCAGTTCATTTTGTTTATGAGGGCATAGTAATGGCCCTCGTAAAAATGCACCCGGTTGCAGCGGTATTGGTAGGCTTGGTCGCCAGGCCCATGCCCAATGGTGCGGGTTGCCAAGACATTACCCTGGGCATCTAAACGCTGCAACACAGACCAAGCCGAGTATTCGTTTTGTTGGTTTTGGTAGGCAATGGTGTTGCTCAAACTATTTGCCGTTAAATAAGCATTCCCCTGCTTAATGACACAGGTGTTAGGAATAAATGCAAGAGTGGTATCGGCATTATAGCTCGACTCGTGCACCAAGGGCATGTTGCCTAGGGTATCGATGGCAATAAACCCCCAACGCTGCGTGTTTAACCAAGCGTTGCGGATGACTACAGAGCACGTAAAAACACCTTCGGTAAAAGTATTGGTATAACATGATTTGAAAATCTGATAAGATACATCAGCATTACCATATAGAGTATCTTTTAAAATCATGCCATCTAAACTATACCTGGTTAGGCTAATTTGTGCAAAGGGGGTGATGCTGCCTAAATTGCGGGTAAAAGAGGGAACCCAAATTTTACCATGAATAAAACGGGCTAAGGTATTGCCAGCGCGGGTGTCGTTGTCTTGCCCCACTATGCTCCATGGGGTTTGGGCATGGGTATAAACGTGCAGCATACAAAAAATCAACAGGGTAACCCCATACTTGGGGTTACCCTGTTCGCAAGATCTAAAAAGGCCAAGTAAGGCCCTACGCAGCAGGGCAATGGCTTTGGTAATATAATTTGGGTTATGGGTGAACCACATGGAGTTTTTCTGTTTTAACAACGTGACCTGCTGCATCTAAAACCTGAATTAGGTATGCCCCGTTTTCAAAGGTAGAAGTGTTTAGGTTAAAACAACCTTCCGAC
>JBEIVB010000222.1:0-2079 GCA_040374085.1 Flavobacteriales bacterium
CACCAGGCCTGGGCCGCCCTGCAGCGTTCCTTGGCCGCTCAGCAAGACGAGCTCGCGCGCCTGGCCCGGGAGCGGGATTTCATACAGTTTCAGTTCGACGAGCTGCAGGCCCTTGACCTAAAGGCTGAAGATGCCGGGCTGGAGGAAGAGCTGGAGCGCCTCACCCACGTGGTGGACATTCGTTTGGCCCTGGAGGCCGCGGTGCAGAGCCTGGAGGAAGATCAGGGCTCGGCCCTCAGCCGCCTGCAGGATGCGCGTCAGCGCGTGGCCGGCCTGGCCTCTTTTCCCGGTCCCTACGCCGCTTTTGCCGAACGCCTGCAGGCCGTGTGCATAGAAGTGAAAGACCTCTCTCAAACCCTGACCGACAACGCCTGCAAGCTCGAAGCCGACCCCGGCCGCCAGGCCTACATTGAAGAGCGCCTGAGCGCCCTTTTTCGTTTGCAAAAGAAGCACCAGGTAGCTACCGTAAATGCCCTCTTGCAGCTTCAGCACACCTTCGATGAGCAGCTTCAGCGCATGATTGCTGCCGATGGGCAACTGGAGCAGCAGCAAAACGAGCTGGCGCGTATGGAGAAAGAGCTCAGGCGCATGGCCGCCGACCTCAGCAAGCGCCGCGCAGAAGCCGCTCCCCGCCTGGAGCAGCAGGTAGGCGAAACCCTGCACATACTGGGCATGCCCCACGCTCGCCTGCAAGTTTCGCTCTCGGAAGCCCCACACCTAACGCCCACCGGACTCGACCAGGTTACCATGCTGTTCTCGGCCAACAAAGGGCAAGCCCCGGCCGAACTCGCCAAGGTGGCCAGCGGAGGCGAACTCTCGCGCCTGATGCTGGCCATAAAAGCCCTGCAAGCCACCCACACGCATTTGCCTACGCTTATATTAGATGAAATAGATACCGGTGTTTCCGGCGAGGTGGCCGCGCGGGTAGGAGAGGTGATGGAGAGCATGGCCGCCACCACCCAACTGCTGGCCATTACCCACCTGCCCCAGATCGCCGCAAAAGGCAAGAGCCATTTTATGGTGTATAAGGTGGCCGGCGAAGAAAAAACCAATTCCCACATACGCCTGCTCAGCCCCGATGAACGCATTCAAGAGCTGGCCAAGATGCTGAGCGCCGGCACGCCCGGCGAGGCCGCGCTCAACAACGCACGCGAGCTGCTGAACGTAAAAAAGAAAAGTCGGTAAGACCTGCTCACCGACTTTTTCTGTTTTGTTTTTATGCGTTTGTATTATGCCGTTTCCAAAGGCTCGGAGCGGAAGACGATTTCCTGATCGAAGCAATCGACCACCACGGCTTTGTCGCGGCTGAGGTTGCCCATGAGGATTTCTTTGGAGAGGGCGTTGACGATTTTCTTTTGCAGGAGGCGCTTCACGGGCCTTGCGCCAAACTGAGGGTCGTAGCCCAGTTGGGCCAACCAGTCAATGGCCTCATCGGTGATGCGCAGCACCAGCTCCTGGTTCTCCATGTTGCGCTGTATTTCGGCAAACTGAAGGCGCACGATGCGGTGCACGTCGTCGCGGGTGAGCGGAGCAAAGAGGATGGTCTCGTCTATGCGGTTGAGGAACTCGGGGCGTATGGTTTTGCGCAGGAGGTCGAAGACTTCGCGCTTGGTGCGGGCCATAACTTCATCCTTATTTATTTCGTCCATCTCTTCGAAGCGCTCTTGTATGATGTGTGAGCCGAGGTTGGAGGTCATGATGATGATGGTGTTTTTGAAGTTCACCACCCGGCCTTTGGCATCGGTGAGGCGGCCATCGTCCAGCACCTGCAAGAGGATGTTGAAGACGTCGGGGTGGGCTTTTTCTACTTCATCGAGGAGCACTACGCTGTAGGGCTTGCGGCGTATGGCCTCGGTAAGCTGTCCGCCTTCTTCGTAGCCTATATATCCGGGAGGCGCGCCCACGAGGCGGCTCACGGTGTGGCGCTCCTGGTATTCGCTCATGTCGATGCGGGTGAGGGCCTGCTCGCTGTTGAAGAGGAAGTCGGCCAGGGCTTTGGCCAGCTCGGTTTTGCCCACGCCGGTGGTGCCCAGAAAGATGAAGGAGCCTATGGGACGGCGCGGGTCTTGCAGTCCGGCC
>JBEIVB010000178.1:0-3662 GCA_040374085.1 Flavobacteriales bacterium
CCCTTTCTACCTGAGTTCGCATCCAAACACGGAAGACCGTCTAGAAAATGCAGAAGAACTCATACGCAAAGAGCGCAACAACTATGTACACAATCCAAAACTTGAGGAGTTGTTCCAAAAATTAACCACATTTGAAAATGGAAACCACTGATTTTGTATGTGCCACTCTATTTGAAGCCTCGAGTCAAACGTGAAAACCTTGCCGTATCATTGGGCAGTTCAACTATTACTCGAAGGTTATCTCACCTTTTATGTTGTCTATTGAAATCTTGCCAAACTTTTCAAGAGCGGTTTGTCCCAATAGCAGGGGCGCTTGATTGTTGTCAATCACAGTTGCTTCAATGTTTTTCAAGACTCTTTCACCGATTTTGACCGTTTTCAGGTTGATCCGTGTTCCCTCGGAAATGCTGCCTGTGGCATCCTGGAATTGACGCACATCCAGAACATCCTCTTGTTGCAATGTACCCTGCCTTAACAAAACACTGGCTTCAGCAGCAGAAATGCAGATGCTGCTGGCACCGGTATCAAATATGAATTTCAAACGCAAGCCATTAATTTCAATCCATACATAATTTACTCCATTTTCATTCTCCATCTTTAGAACAGTCTTCTTACCCCTACTTCGCAGTGGCTCGGTATGATCAACCGTGGAGGATGACTTGCTTTGGGAAGTCCTTCTACCTGACTTGGAACATCCTCCACAACCCGAGAGAAAGAAAAACAATATTAAGCCTAGTTGGATGCTGTACTTCGTCATTCGATTTTTATCTCGCCAATTTTGGGCACGATCTGTATTAAAATTCTTTGATTTTTCTTTTCCTCATCGGCAGAAAATCTTCCAATGCCTCCCGTGCCAGAGCCTGCAACCTGTATTTCGCAAACCGACTGATCGGGCATAACTTGTCTATCCTGCCATAGTTTTTGAACTGCCCATGCCCTTTTGTAACTCAGTGGGAAATTATCAAGATAACTGTCCTTTGAGGCCATTCCTTCTATGATCAAGACATACTTAATGTCTTGGTTGGCATACTTACCCTTCAATCTTGAAATTAAGGTTCGGATTGAATTTCCAACATCCAAGAGGTATTGGATGTCGTTTGGGTTGATGATATCACTCTGCGGGGCGAATTCGATGTTTTTAACCAGTGAGAATCGTTTAAAAACAGAGTCGTATTGAAAGAACTCACGCGGCAATTCCTTTACGGTAGCTTGTATCTCTTTAATTTTGTTGAGCTGCTGTTCGGTGGCTTGCTGTTGATTGGTAAGCTTAATATAGGTTAGAACATATAGTACCAGCATGATGAAAAACAGGCTGGTCATTAAGTCGGCAAAACTCGGCCAAAAGAAATCGGAACCTTTGCTTCTCATCTCGCTATGATCTTCCGGTGAAGATTTTCCGGATGGATTTGCGTATGCCCTTTGCTTTGTATGCCAAACTTCCGCGCTCAATCTCTTCCAAAACGGCTATGGAACGTGCCATATTTCTGTTAAGTTCCTCTACGACTTGCTTCAATCGTTCACCCTGAGACGCAGTGCTGTTTTTAAACTGAGATACATCGAGCTTAAGGGTAGACAAATGCTCCAAATTGCTCAAATTGGTTTTGCTCTCCGACAAGGCACTCCGCAGCAATTCAAGTTCATCAACCGTGAAACGTTTCACCTGTTCACTTGAATTCTGAATGTGCGTCTCAAGCTCCCTAAACGTCTTGGAAATAGCATGTCCAACATCAGCAACTGCATTGGAAGCAAACTCCTTGTGATCCTCTAACTTTTTGAAATGCGCGGCCAAGAAATTCAACAATTCCTGGCTTTGGTTCAACTTGTTGTCCAAATTATCGGCAATCGCTCTGAAATTGTCAGTCCTTGCCAGCAGCTCATTGGCACGATTGACAATCATTTGACTGTTTTCTACGAACAAAGTAACATTCGTTAGGTAACTGTTGAACTTTTCAAATTGCGCTACCGAAACATCCAATTGCTGCAACACCTTTACATTGTATCGGGTCATTTCAGAAACCTTGGCCCTGTCAATGGTATCCAACAGTTCTTTTTGGCTTCGAATGGTAGCCGCATTCGAATCGAATATGCCGTTCAACTGTCGTAGGTTGGAAGTGAACTCGCTGTTGAACTTGAATAGATTCCTTTGCAAGGATTCAAGCGTGGAACCCAGGCCCTGATTGATAATGGGAAGTAACTCAATCTGAACAAAGGTATACAGATCATTTTTCCTCTTCTCTACCAAACTTTTGGAGGCTTTAAACTTCCACCCGGAGTTAATGATGGTGAGCAACAACCCCACAAAACTCGCGATCATCGCAATCTTTACTCCACCAATCAACAAAGAGATGCCTTCATTGAGTAAGGCATCCTTAGCCTTGGAATCGACTACCAGACCCAAATCGGGCATATTAAATAGACCAATTACAATGCCAATCATGGTTCCCATCAAACCCAAATACAGCGGCACCGCAACAGACATGTTAATTTCTTCCTCTACAGCATTTGTGTTCCGCTCTACAATGTCTTTGATCAAATTGAAATCGGTAGCTGCACCTCGATTGCGAATAAGGTAATTGTTTACAGAAACAAGTATGTTTGTGAGAATCTCATTAGCCTCAGCATCGGTTCCGATGATGTTAACCTCGGCTTGTTCCCCAAAGGCAACCTTTATTTCATGTTCATTCTCAATAAGTGCCTCTGGGTCGCCATCAACTGCATTGGAAGTTTGGGGGATATTTGGATTAGCATTTAGCGCTTTGTATCTCGAAACATTGTTTAGAATTTCCGTTGGCGGTAAGCGTTCCAGGTCGCTTGTTGGAATGACAATCTTAGAAATCTTTAAAGATTTAACTTCAGGTATGATGGCTTTGAAGACATCAATCTGAAGGAACGTGCGTGCAAAAACAGAAATCTGAATCAGGATGATTATACCAACTAAAATATATTCAATATTTTCAAACTTCATACGATATCCTTGCTTTAACGTTTACGATCCATTTCCCGCCATTTAACTCGGCTTCTCCAACTTGTTTGGTGGCAATACTTTTTGTGTTTTTATCAAATGCATTAAGCTCCTCGCAAACAGGATGGATGTTCTTATCGGGGTATTGGATTGCAAGCTTTACAGAAGTTTCTCTTTCATCCAATTGAAACTTTGCTTTTCCGGAACCCATTCTGGTAAACCGATAGATGGATGCACCCTCCTTATAGGTTGCACTGGCCGAACTCTCATTAAAACTGCCATCGGAATTGGGTGTAGAAAGAAAAAAAACATCCGACTTTACCTCCACTTGCTTGAATTCTGTGATTTGGGTAGCTTCTTGTGGTGGATTAACAATTTCCAGCGGAAGATTTCTGCTTGGGGTCTTAGAATTTAGTTGCTTCACTTCCAATTTCAACCGTTCAATTTCATCCTTGAGGGAACGCAAATCAACCTTAGAATTACCCGATGCTGCACTTTGTTTAAATTGAGCATCTGTAATCTTGGTGCGCACGTAGGCCTTGAAGAGGTCTGGCACCTCGTTTTTTGGATTTGTACGTCGCCAGCATAATAATATAAAAATAAAATTAATTAAAAAGAACAAAACATCAATACAATCTGGTTTTGGTGAGCAAAAACTGTACTCAGATTGTTTTTTTGCATCAGATTGGGCATATGTCAC
>JBEIVB010000224.1:0-2070 GCA_040374085.1 Flavobacteriales bacterium
AAGCAAATAATTGGTGGATTCTCGAAGTTCGTTTAACTTGGCTGAGGAAAATCATAGTTGTTTTGTATGTCAATAGAAAAACTCCATAAGCTTATCACGCTCTCCTTCACCACCACCCAAGGAATGTTCACCCAAACGCGTTTTGTTTTGGCACCATGAGGGCAGGTATTGCAACACTATGCTTGTTTTTTTTCGCACTTGCCGGATACGGCCAGGGGGGCTTAGGCCCCCCCGGCCGACACCGGTTTGTGGGCACAGGCTTCCCAACCGATACCGCCTACGACTGCCCTTTGTGCGGAACTGTGCGCCTTCAGGGCGATGCAGAGGGTACTACCCTAACCCCCATCTCCGTAGATTTTTATACGTGGCGCGCGGCAGCTACCCTCAGCAGCCCTACCGGACGGATGATGCTGCACACCAACGGCTTTTCCATTTCGCGTCCGGGTTATGGCATAGTGCCCAATGGCACGGGGCTGATTCCTACCCCCTTTGGGTATTCTTATTTTTACGAGGGGAATACTAACCCCCAGAGCTCCCTTCTTTTGCCGTTGCCCGGTGACTCTACCCAGGTTTTGATGTTGAACATAGGCGCCAACACCTACGACGAGGCCATGGCCTATATTGGGTCTACTCATATTTGGCTTAATCGTTTGAAGGAGCAGGACGGACAGTTTGTTCTCCTTGAAAAAAACAAAGTTATTTTAGAGGATAGTTTGGCTGTTTGCGGATTGCTAACGGCCTGTAAGCATGCGAATGGGCGCGATTGGTGGGTGTTGACAAAAAAGTTTAACAGCTCCATGTATTATCGATTGCTGATTACCCCGGACACCATAAAAATTTTTACTCAACACGTGGATGGTGCTGAAACATTTGAAGGTGGGTACGGTCGATTTTTTTCGCACGACGGCACATTATTCGCCAACTATTGCAACAGAGGATACGACGGGGGGGTGCCGGGAGTTGGGGCTTTGCGTCTATTTTCCTTCGATCGTTGCACAGGGCTTTTGCAACACCAAGCTACCATAGCGGATCCCGACCAGGGTGCGTATATTGGTCTGTTTGGCTGCTTCAGCCCCACAGATAAGTACTTTTATTTTTGCAACTACCGTTATGTTTGGCGCATTCCTATGCAGGGCAATCTCCAAGCCGGCAGCGTAGAGGTGGTGGCCACCAACCCGGTTTATTTTGATAGCGTTCCTCCTGCCATAGGGCATAGCTTTTTTGCCATGGAGCCTTCCAATGATGGCAAAATCTATATTGGTGGTGGCTCAGGATATCAATACTATAGTATTATATCCAATCCAGAAGCACCCAATGTTCAAGATGTAGGTTTTGGTTATTTTACATATGAAATACCTTATTTTAATGTTGCCACCTACACCAACCATCCATACTACACACTCGGCCCTGTCTTGGGCAGCGTGTGCGATAGCTTGGGTATGGGCTTAGATCATCATCAGGTGCAGAACCTAGGCTTGGGTGTTCAACCCAACCCATCGGCTGGCGTTGCCCTGCTGAGTTTCAACCAGATTAACGAAGGGGGTTGGGTAGAAGTGCTCAATCTGCAAGGTCAAGTGCTGCACCAAGAAGCCATAAACCCCGGCAGCTCGGAGCACAACCTCGAGGCTTCGGCTATGCCCGATGGGGTGTATGTGCTGCGTTTGCGCACCCAAGATGGTTTAGAGGGTAGAGTTAAATGGGTCATACACCATCGCCGATGAAGATGTTTTATCGCATATACTTAATGAGTCTGATGCTGGCTACCCCAACCCTGCATGCCCAGACCCGCGCCCCTCACAACCGAGATGTGAATCAGTTGTTGCTGCATACGGTGTTGGTTAATCCCACCTACGTAACCATACCCGACATGGAACCTAGGTTCAGCCACCAGGTTATGTTTCATCCCGGTTTGGGATTTGAAATAAAGGTGCTGGGAGGCAGCGGACACGACACCCTACAGCTCTACGACGATGCCCAACGCCTGTTGGGCACCTGGCACGAAGATGCCAAAGGCGCACCCACCCGCATCAACCTCCAACCCTATCCCCCGGGCCTCTACACCCTGCTGCG
>JBEIVB010000185.1:0-3259 GCA_040374085.1 Flavobacteriales bacterium
AAGTAAAGGGGTGGTGTGGAACCCACAACCTTAGAGTATGGTCTATACTTGCACTTTATTTTTCCACCCACGACCTTTGCCTTATGTTGATCAACGAGCTTGCGAAGCGCACGGGCCTCTCGGCCCACACCATTCGGTTTTATGAAAAGTCGGGACTGATAAAAGGCAAGCGCAAGGAAAATGTGCGCACCAACAACTACCTGCACTACGACGAGGCCTGCGTAGAGAAGCTGGAGCTGATACGCGACGCCAAATCGGTGGGGTTTACCCTGCGGGAAATCGGCCAATTGATGGATGCTTGGTACAGCAAAAGGCTATCGATGGAGAGCAAGGCAGCGGTACTGGACGATAAGATTCGATCCATCGAACAGCGCATCAAGCAACTGAAGGAAATGAAAAAAATGCTGCTTCTGTTTCGGCAGGATGTGTTGGACGATGCGTGTTGAGTGGAGTTTCCGTGTGGTTTGCATCCGCATTCAGCATCCAAACAGCACGGCATGAATTGCCTCACCGAATCTTTTCATACAACAAAAAAATGATGGTTCAGATGGTCTTAACCGCACATCCTCCTATGTGCAAGTTTATCCGAAGAAAAATGCAAGCAACTTCTTTATTAGAATTCCACCAAACCATAATGCGTGCTCCTTCCGCCTTCATGAACGGGCTCAAGTATGGCCTTATCCATTAAGTCTTTAATGTCGCGCAGGGCGGTATCGGTGGAGCACTTGGCCATTTTAGCCCACTTAGACGATTGCAATTTCCCTTCGAAACCATCTAAGAATTTGTTCAGCACCAAACGTTGGCGCGCATTGAGGGGGGTGTGTTCGTGCACCTGCCAGAATTTGGTTTTGCGCAGTACGGTTTGCCACGTATGTTCAGAGGCCAACAACGCATTTTTAAGGCAACCCAAAAACCAACACAACCAATTGGTAATATCGCCGCTGCTGTGTTGCACTTCCTTTAACACCTCGTAATAGCGCTTGCGCTCCACCATAATCCGGCTCGATAAACTGTAGTATCGTTCTTCTGAACCGTCTGCTCGGGCAAGCAGCAAATCGGATAGGGCACGCGCCATTCGGCCATTTCCGTCGTCGAAGGGATGTATGATGATGAACCAAAAATGCGCCACCGCAGCTTTCAAAACCGGATCCATTTCCGAGTGGTGGTTAAACCAATCCAAGAACACCTTCATTTCGGCATTTACCCGCTCTGCGGGTATGGCCTCGTAATGCACCTTCTCCTTGCCCATGGCACCCGAAACCACCTGCATTTCTCCTGTTCGATAGCGCCCAACCTCAATCTTGTGCAGGCCGCTGTAGCCTGTAGGAAAAAGGGCCGCATGCCATGCAAACAAACGCTTCCGGGTAAGGGGTTTCCGGTGGTTGCGGGTTGCATCCAAAACCATTTCCACCACACCTTCTACCTGTTGTTTGGAAGCCACCAGACCACCCACGTTTAAACCCAGCTTTCGGGCAAGAGAAGAACGAACCTGTTGATGGTCGAGTTTTTCTCCTTCAATTTCCGAGGTTTTCATCACATCCGAAATCAGGGTGGTGAACGTGGCCTCTTCTTTGGTGGCGAAACCCAAGGTGCTCGCAAAGCCCATTATCCTTCCCTGCAAGTGGCGAACCTCTCCAAACAAGGTTTGGAACTCCGACTCACGCCAGGTAAACTCAGGCCAGCTCTTGCTTTGGTAGATGTATTTTGCCACTTAAGAAAAAGGTTGTGCGGCAAATATACCCATTATTCCCCGCAAATTTGCGGCGATTGGAACCGCAGAAATTCCAAATCGATCCCAGAAGTGGCAAGGGTTGCATACTGAACCAACACGTTAGGGTTGAGCCAACAACCGCGTCGTAGGTGTGCTTTGGCGATCGGAATGGGCATGTATGGGTTTATTGGGGCACATCCAAGGATTCTAAAAAGCACAGAACTCTTTACAGAGCCCGTGATATCGCCAACACGTGAACCTCTTGGTCAAAAAGTTTTCCGGTAATAAAGTCCACCGTCCGCTCCCCTTTGGTTTTTGGATTCGAGGAAAACAAAATCTCCACTTCCACCTTGGAAACTCCCCTGCTGTCCTCATGCACTTTCATGACATGATATAGAGCATCCTCTTTTTTGTTTGTGTAGAAGTCGTGGTTTTGAAGAATTCTACCATCACCGGATCGTATTTTTTTTGCTTCAAGCAGCATCCTGGCCAACAATGCTTCATTGTTCCTTATTGAAGCCAATGTCTCGAAAACAAACTCCTCATTTCTTTCCATATTTTTTAGTGATTTGGGGTTAACCGATGTATAAAACTAGGTAAAAATGCATCCCTAAAAACGCACCGGCATATTTAAGGCAGGTTGGGTTCCCGGTGGCACAGAGGGGCAAGGCAAGGCCCATTAAAATCCAGGTACAGGCAAGCATGCCTGTGCCGGTTGGTTTGCCTGTTTCGGCTCCTGTTGCCGCATGGGAACAAGGTTGCGGTTCGGCGCAAAACCTAAGAACCCATTGCCATAATGGCCGGGACGATCGGAATCATAGCGTTTTCGAAGTACCTTGGCATCCTCTATTGGTTAGCGCCATGCTCGGCAACTGCATCCCAACCCACCTACGAGGAAACTTTCAGCAAGGAAATTACTTTGAGGGTTGGTTTCAAAAAATATATTCTGCCGAACACAACGCATCGTTCATCATCATATACGGCTACGCTACCCAAAATTCAATCGAGTCTTTTGGCTTCATTCAGCTTCTCCTCCCCGATGGAGAGCCGAGATTCTTGTATTTTCATAAGAATGAGGTATCGTGCGATCCAACCCGGCATGAATTTAAAATGGGTAGGCAAATCTTGTCTACCGAGGCCATTTGCATTCAATGCAACGACATCAACATTCAGCTAAACCTGTTGGGTAACAAGCCCATTCGAACCCTAAAAAACTCCATGGGTTACACCTACTTTGTACCCGGTTTGCCTTGCTACCATGCGGTGCTAAACCCATCTCATCAAGTTTCCGGTACAATACAGGCCGGCCAACACCACTACAGCCTGGATAGGGCCACGGGCTATCTGGAAAAAAACTGGGGAAATTCATTCCCCAAAAGTTATTTTTGGATGCATGCCGTTGACCCTCTAAATCCGAAAATCAGCATGTTGTTTTCTCGTGCAGAAATAAAATGGATGGGGTATAATTTTATAAGGCATGTGGGTTATTTTAACAACGATGGATCCGCGCTTGATTTAAGGCTGTTTAAGGACTTTCAATTGCGCACA
>JBEIVB010000011.1:0-45285 GCA_040374085.1 Flavobacteriales bacterium
AAAAATGCCGCGCGGTTAAACGAGGACGCAGTGAAAGCTTCAGCCGGAGCATTGTTGAAAATCCCGCTGTGTAAAAGTCCTAACCTAAAGTACACTCTTGCCCAGTTAAAGGCATCGGGTTTGATGGTGGTTGCCTGTACAGAAAAAAGCGCTCAACCTTTGTGGTCTGTTGATTTAACACCGCCATTGGTCATCATCATGGGCAATGAGGAAGAGGGCATTTCAGGAGAATATCTGAAACTGTCCGACCATCGCCTGTGCATCCCAATGGCCGGCACCATGGATTCTTTAAACGTAGGCGTGGCCGCCGGAATGATTCTATCTGAGCGCAGCAGGCAGTGCGCTGTCGATTCAAATTCCGGTATTTGAAACTCCAATCGAAAGTTCCTTCAGCTGAGCGGGAGAAATAGGAGAGGGGCTGTCGATCATAACGTCTCTTCCAGCATTGTTTTTCGGAAATGCTATAAAATCTCGGATGGTTTCTACTCCACCCATCAGAGAACACAAACGATCGAATCCAAATGCAATGCCGCCGTGCGGCGGAGCCCCATATTCAAAGGCATTAAGCAGAAAGCCAAATTGGGCATTGGCTTCCTCTTCAGAAAAGCCCAATAGCGAAAACATGGTTGACTGAAGGGCCCGATCGAAAATGCGAATGGACCCTCCGCCCACCTCAACACCATTAATGACCATATCGTAGGCATTGGCGCGAACCTTGCCGGGTCTGTCTTGCAGAAGGGAAATGTCTTCAGGCTTGGGAGAGGTAAAAGGGTGATGCATGGCATGCCAACGATTGCCCTCCTCATCAAACTCCAATAAAGGGAAATCAACCACCCAAAGACAGGAGAATACATCGGGATTGCGCAAGCCCATTCGGGTTCCCATTTCCAGCCTCAGCTCTGAAGCCGCTTTCCGCGTACGGACTTCTGCGCCGGCCAAAACCAACCATAAATCACCCGGCTCAGAAGAGAAAGCCTCAGACCAACGTTCCAATTCTGTTTGATCGAAAAATTTATCTACGCTGCTTTTTATAACACCATCTGATTGGTGACGTGCATATACCAATCCGCTGGCACCCAGTTGCGGGCGCTTTACCCACTCAGTAAGTTCATCGAGTTGCTTGCGCGTGTATTCGCCTCCGCCCTTAACGCAAATGCCCAACACTACTTCCGCCTGATCGAATACAACAAATCCCTTGTTTTTTACTACGGGGGTTAGGTTGCAAAGGGGCATCCCAAAACGAACATCAGGCTTGTCGTTTCCATAACGCTCCATGGCCTCAGCATAGGTCATACTAGGAAATGCAGGCAATTCAATTCCCTTTACATCCCGAAACAGACTGCGCACCAAACCTTCGAAGGTTCGCAGAATGTCCTCCTGTTCAACAAAGGCCATTTCGCAATCGATTTGCGTGAATTCAGGCTGTCGGTCGGCACGCAAGTCTTCGTCGCGGAAGCATTTTACAATCTGAAAATAACGATCAAAACCGGCCACCATCAAAAGCTGTTTGAAGGTTTGGGGCGATTGAGGAAGCGCATAAAATTGCCCGGGATGCATGCGGCTGGGAACCACAAAGTCCCGCGCTCCTTCAGGCGTGGATTTTATGAGCACCGGGGTTTCCACCTCAAGAAAGCCTTCGGTGTCGAGGTACTTGCGGGTAGCCATAGCCAAACGGTGACGAAGCTCCAGATTTTGACGAACGGGATTGCGCCGCAAATCCAGGTAGCGATATCTCATCCTGAGATCTTCACCACCATCGGTGTTGTCTTCAATGGTGAAAGGAGGTGTTTGAGCTTGGTTGAGGATGATGAGCTTCGTAACCTTCACTTCAATGTCGCCGGTGGGCATCGCTGCATTTTTGCTCGATCGCTCAATTACTTCGCCATGGGCCTGAATCACAAATTCCCGACCAAGACTTCTGGCCTCTTGGCACAATGCAGCATCCCACCCCTCATTAAAAGCCAATTGGGTTATACCGTAACGATCACGCACGTCCACAAAGGTCATTCCACCCATATTACGGGCCCTTTGGACCCATCCGCACATGACCACCATTTTGCCCACATCTTGGGCACGCAATTCTCCGCAGGTATGACTTCGAAACGACATAATACAAAACAATATAGCCGCGAAAGTACAAACCTTTGGCACTTAAAGTCGATATTTCGGGGCGATTACCCTGCACAGTATGCCCTTTTCTGAACTCGACGAACATTATATGCGCCAAGCTCTAAAGCTTGCCCTCCAGGCTTTTGACGATGATGAGGTGCCCGTGGGAGCACTTTTGGTTTGCGAGAACCGAATTTTGGCCAAGGGTTGGAACCAAACGGAGCGCTTGTGCGATGTTACCGCCCATGCAGAAATGTTGGCCCTCACCGGAGGCGCTCAAAGCATTGGAGCAAAATATTTAGTGGGGTGTACCCTGTATGTTACGCTGGAACCCTGCGCCATGTGTGCAGGCGCCCTGGGCTGGAGCCAATTGTCGCGCGTGGTCTACGGTGCTTCCGATCCCAAAAGAGGATTCACGCAGTTTTCGGGCCCTTTGCTTCACCCCAAAACCACATGCGAGGGTGGGCTTTTGCAGGAAGAGGCCTCTGATCTGCTAAAAGCATTTTTCCAAAAGAGACGCAATTAATCCACCAAATGACCCATTAGGGTTGCAGAGGTGCAAGAGTCAATTTTTACCCGAACGTATTGCCCGGGTTGGGTTGCACCTTTAGGAAAAACCACCACTTTGTTTTGGGTATTCCTTCCCACATGCTGCTCCACAGAACGCTTGGAGGGCCCTTCAACCAAAATCTCCATGGTTTTGCCTATGTCTTGCTCATTGCTTATTTGTGATAATTTATTTTGAAGCGCAATGATCTCGTTCAATCTAACGGTCTTTTCCTCTTCCGGAACATCGTCTGCAAACTTGCGCTCAGCCAGGGTCTTGGGGCGCTCTGAGTATTTGAACATGTAGGCAAAATCGAAACCGGAAGCCTCCATCAAACTCAATGTAGCAGCATGATCTACGGCATTTTCTCCGCAAAATCCGGCAATTACATCTGTAGAAATTCCACAGTCCGGCATGTAGTGTCGAATGGCGGCAATCCGCTCTAAATACCATTCACGCGAATAACCGCGGTTCATTCGTTCCAATACTGCGCTGGAGCCCGATTGAACCGGCAGGTGAATGTACTTGCAGATGTTGAGGTATTTGGCCATGGTTTCCAGAACATCGTTGCCCATATCCTTGGGGTGGGAGGTTGAGTATCGGATGCGCAGCAGTGGACTTACTTCTGCTACCTTAGCTAAAAGCTGCGCAAACGTGGTAGCGTTCTTCAACTCCTCCTCACTCGGATTGTCTTTCTTTAGCCCACCACCTGTCCATAAATACGAATTCACGTTTTGTCCGAGCAAGGTAACCTCGCGGAATCCTTGGTTAAAAAGATCTTGGGCTTCTGAAACAATGGATTCCGGGTTGCGGCTTCGCTCGCGGCCTCGGGTAAACGGCACTACACAGAAGGCACACATGTTGTCGCATCCCCGCATGATGCTGATGAAGGCCGAAATCCCATTTGTGTCAAGTCTAACTGGGGCTACATCGGCATAAGTTTCTTCGCGGGACAGCAATACGTTAACTGCCTTTTGACCACCCTCAACGGTATGGATCAGCTGGGGAAGATCACGGTATGCATCGGGGCCTGCAACCAAATCCACCAATTGCTCTTCTTCTAAAAGCTTAGACTTCAATCGCTCTGCCATACAACCCAACACTCCAACCACCATTCCGGGTCTGCGTCGCTTAATCGCTTTCAACTCTTGAAGGCGATTGCGGACCCTTTGCTCGGCGTTATCGCGAATGGCACAGGTGTTTAAAAAGACCACATCGGCCTCTTGAATTTCCTTAGTGGTTTCAAAACCATTTTGTTGTAAAATAGAAGCAACAATCTCGCTGTCAGAGAAATTCATCTGGCAACCGTAGCTTTCAAGATACAGTTTTCGTTTCGGGGCAGCGTTTATGGGTTCAAGCAAGGTGGCAGAGCCCTGAAGATGTTCGGGCAAGGGAGTGTGGTTCATGCGAACGGGTCAAAAGTGGACCGCAAAGATACCCATTTATGCCCCTGTGTAACGGCCTTAGAACGCAAAGCCGAGGCAAAGTCCTCCACGGAATCCACCAAAAGGCAGTCCGGTTACTTTTACCTCAGCGGTGTTGTTGATTACGCTAACAGTTGTCTGAGTGTCGAACGGAAGGTCGCTCAAAGCGTTTTGAATTTCGTCTTTGAGTTCGACGTTCGCCTCGGGAAAGTTGCCAAAGAGCGGAGAAGATGCCGTTCCAGCAAAGGAGCCCTTACCCAAGTGCATACCCATAATCCACCAATCAATGGTGAAATGGTTGATTACCCATTGAGATCCCATCATCATTCCGCCTGCCCAACCTGTATAGTTCAAGTTAAGGTCAGCATTCCCGCCCGGGAAGAAGGCAGCGGGGTCCGGTTCCAGTGGAACCGTAGCAGAAATGTTGAAGTTGGTGTAGCGCACATAGGGAGCTAAATAAAACCCGTAAGGAGCTTGATGCTTTTCTTTCTTACCAGGATAAAACCTAAACTCGGGGGTAATGGCGTAACCCGTAATTTGAGGGCTCTGAAGCTGGCTGACCTGATCGCCCAAAACGGTGGTTAATGAATACGGAAACATCCAGCGACCTCCCAAGCAAACAGAAAAATTCTTGTGAAATGCGAACTCGCCCTGAACACTAACATTCCTTAAAAAAAGAGCGGATAAATTGACCTTGAAATTAAATGGTGTCGAGGGAGATTTTTTACCTCCTGATCTCTGTGCAAAGCCCGTTGTTACAGAGCAAACTAATATAAGAACAGCGAAGGAAAGTTGTTTCATGTAGTTTTGTTTTTCCAAATGTAAAAGATTGACAAGTATTAACCCAATTGTGTTTTGAAACTTCTACCGTTATGTCCAGATAAATCGCATAACCTGCTCCAAATCGGCAGCTAAACTTAAACTTACCGGACATGTACGAGCAGCTTTCTCCAGTATCTGCCTTTCCTTCTCGCTGAAGGTACATGTGGTCATGTTAAACTCAACTTCAATGCGTGCCACCCTTCTGGGGTTTGAAGTCATGATTTTGTGTACAATGGCCTCCACACCGGTCATGTCAATTCCATGCACTCCTGCGGCAATTCCCATTATGCTGAGGGCACAACAAGCCAAAGAGGTGCTCATTAAGTCGGTGGGTGAAAAGGCTTCCCCTTTGCCATGATTGTCTTTAGGAGCATCGGTAATGAACGTTTGACCCGTTGCCAAGTGAACCGCCTCGGTTCTGAGGCTGCCTTTGTATGAAACCCGCGAAATTTCCATGATTCGATTTGTCGTTGTGTAAAGGTACAAATTGAGTTCATACCCCATTTTGCCTACCTTTGCGAGTATGATTCGTCTGCGGTTTCTGATGTTGTTATCGTGCTTGGTCTCCTCTGTTTGTGGATTTGCACAGCAGGCCGCCTTGGATGGCCCTCAAGTGCTTTACCGCCGTTTTCGAACCCAAGGCCTCCTCCTGCATTCCAGGGGATTCGGCGCCCAGCTGACTTTTGGCAAACACGTTACCGGCAAAATCGACCGCCTTTGGCATTTTGAACTGGCCACCATGAATCACCCAAAGGAATTCAGCACAAGAAATTCCAGCTTCCCCAATACGGCCAGTTATGTTTACGGGAAAATGGCCTCGGTTGCCGTTTTTCGTGCCGGTTATGGGTTTCAGCAAACCCTGTACGCCAAAGAGGTCCTAGGTGCAGTGGAGATTAGAGCCACTTACATGGGCGGTTTCTCCCTTGGCCTTTCTAAGCCAACTTTTCTCGAGGTGAGGGTGCGCGATTCATTCAATGGAGAAATCGTTGTAGAATCCCAGCGATACAACCCCGCAACCATGTCACAGGACGATATTGTAGGCAGCTCGCCATTCCTGCGTGGCATTTCAAGCACGTTTTTAAACCCCGGTGCTTTTTTGAAGTCGGGCCTGAGCTTTGATTTTGCCCATGACGACGATCGCCGCAAGCAACTCGAGGTTGGACTTATCGCCGATTACTTTTTCGTTCCTCTGGAGATGATGGCCTTCAACAAAAAAGAGCCGTTTGTGTTTTGCCTCTATCTCAACTACGCTTGGGGTCCTAAGAAACTTCAATAACCCACAAGGCATGTCTAAGCCTCCCACCATCAACCCCTCTTCAGAACCTGTTTCCACAACCCGGATTTCAAAGCCCAGTTGGTTAAGGGTTAAGCTCCCAACGGGTAAGGAGTACGCCAAGGTTCGAAACCTGGTAGATCAGCATAAACTCCACACCATCTGCGAAAGCGGCAACTGCCCGAATATGGGCGAATGCTGGGGAGCCGGAACCGCAACGTTTATGATTCTGGGCAACATCTGTACCCGCAGTTGCGGATTTTGCGCTGTAGCCACAGGTAGACCATTGCCCGTAGATTGGGATGAGCCCAATCGAGTCGCCGAATCGGTGCGCCTGATGCAGGTAAAACACTGTGTGATTACATCTGTTGATCGGGATGAGTTGAAAGATGGTGGGGCAGGCGTATGGGCTGCCACAGTGCTTAAAATCCGAGAGATTTCTCCGGGTACTACTCTTGAAACTTTGATCCCCGATTTTAAAGGTGAATGGGATAATTTACAACAAATAATTGATGTGGCTCCCGAGATTGTAAGCCATAATATGGAAACGGTACGACGCCTCACCCGCCAAGTCCGCATACAAGCCAAATACGACCGAAGCCTCGAGGTTTTAAAACGATTGAAAGATGGAGGTATGCGCACCAAGTCGGGCATCATGCTGGGGTTGGGAGAAACTCGAGAGGAGGTTATAGAAACGTTGGACGATCTTATCGCTGTTGGCGTCGACATCATAACGTTGGGTCAATACCTTCAACCCACTACCCGACACCTCCCGGTGCAGCGTTACGTGAAGCCAGAGGAATTTGCTGAATTCAAAACGTTGGCTCTGGCAAAAGGATTTCGTTATGTCGAAAGCGGCCCATTGGTGCGGTCTTCGTATCACGCGGAGCAACATCTTCCCCAAAAATGAGCCGTCCGGTTCGGTTGGCCATCAATGGGTTTGGCCGCATAGGCAGAGCGTTTTTGCGAACCGTTGCCGGTAACCCGTCCTTCGAAGTGGTAGCAATCAACGATTTGGCCAACACCCAAACGCTGGCCCATTTACTCAAATACGATTCTGTTCACGGTCGCTCACCCCTATTGGTTTCGGTAAATGGCGATCAACTGGTTTACGGAAACCTCTCCATGCAGGTGCTGCACGAGTCCGATCCAGCCAAGCTTCCCTGGGCCGATCTCAAAGTAGATATTCTCATTGAAAGTACGGGTGTTTTTCTCGATCAAGTCAGTGCTCAGCGGCATTTACAGGCCGGTGCAGGCCGTGTTATTCTATCGGCCCCACCCAAAGATCATACACCAACGGTGGTAATGGGCATCAACCAACATCTTATAAAACCTCAGGATCGAATTGTATCCAACGCTTCTTGCACCACCAACAATGCCGCACCTATGCTTTGGGTGCTGAAGCAGGAGTTTGGACTCCAGTCGGCATTCATCAGCACCGTGCATTCCTACACCAGCGATCAGCGTTTGATTGATGCGCCTCATCACGATTTGCGGCGGGCAAGGGCCGCGGCACTCTCTATTATCCCAACCACAACCGGTGCAGCCAAAGCCTTGACGCGAATTTTCCCGGAAATGGAAGGCCGAATTGGGGGCGGTGGAATTCGTGTTCCGGTGCCAGATGGATCGTTAACCGATATCACGTGCATGGTGAGCAGAAGCACCACGCCAGATGAGGTAAACCGAGCTTTCCGGGCTGCTTCACAGGATCGACTCAAAGGAATTCTCGACTATACAGAAGATCCCATTGTATCGGTAGACGTCCTGGGAAACCCCCACTCCTGTTTGTTTGATGCGCAATTGACCTCTGTACTCGGAAACATGGTTAAGGTGGTGGGTTGGTACGACAACGAAATTGGTTACAGCAACCGTCTTGCCGACTTGGCACTCCACCTGCAGAGCCAAAATTTGCTACATGATTAAAGCCGAAAATTTGAGTCGGGCGTATGGCCGGGAAGTGCTCTTCCAACACCTTTCTCTAGATTTGAAAATTGGAGAATCGCTTGCAGTGGTGGGTCAAAATGGTTCAGGAAAATCAACCCTATTGCAGATTCTGGCCGGATTTTTAACCCCCAGCTCAGGTTCATTGGCCTGGAAGCATCCAGAGAAAGGCTGGCTCAATCATACTCCGCCGGGTCTGGTATCCATTGCGGCACCTTATCTCGAATTACCCGAAAGTCTTACCCTCCCGGAAATCTTTTACTTGCAAGAAGCTGTTGTTCCTTTTGAAGAGGGCATGGATTGGGAAACCTTTGAAGAGCGCATGCAGCTTCCCGGTCTCCGGAACAAGCCTTTTGGAGCTTACTCCTCGGGCATGAGGCAAAAGGCCCGTTTGGGTTTGGCTCTTTGGTCCTCGGCACCCATCTGCATCCTCGATGAACCAACATCAAACTTGGATGGCCAAGGGCAGGCCTGGTTTCAACAATGGACCCCCCTAAGTACGGGGTCAAAACTGCTTATTTTGGGCAGCAACCACCTCAATGTTGAGCTGGAATTGTGCGGTTCAGTGTGCAGCCTTAGTCAATTTAAGCCTTGATTATCAACAGGTTGGCTCATTTTTGCCCCCTATGCACCCTTTTGTCGATGGAGGGCTTCTGAGATAAATCGTTTCTTTGCCGCCACCCATTATTGGGTTACCTTTCTCTAAAAAGCGTTTGATGGCAAAAAATCTGGTTATCGT
Source organism: Flavobacteriales bacterium (assembly GCA_040374085.1). Classification (GTDB taxonomy): domain Bacteria; phylum Bacteroidota; class Bacteroidia; order UBA4408; family UBA4408; genus JBEIVB01. The sequence goes on from JBEIVB010000011.1 coordinate 8,856, forward strand.
TGAGTCCCCGGCTAAGGCCAAAACCATTGAGGGATTTTTAGGCAAAGACTTCACTGTAAAACCGAGCTTCGGTCACGTGCGCGATTTGGTTAAAAAAGGCCTCGGTGTTGAGGTCGATAACAACTTTCGTCCTACTTATGAGGTCTCCGACGACAAGAAAAACGTTATTGCCGAACTCAAGAAACTTTCGAAATCTGCCGATACCGTGTGGCTGGCTTCCGATGAGGATCGTGAAGGAGAGGCCATTTCATGGCATTTGTTTGAGACGCTAGGTTTGCAACGAGACAAAACGCGCAGGATTGTTTTTCATGAGATCACAAAACCGGCCATTCAAAAAGCCATTGAGAATCCCCGGGAGATCGATCTTCACTTGGTCGATGCCCAACAGGCTCGCCGTATTCTCGATCGTTTGGTAGGATTCGAACTTTCGCCGGTTTTATGGAAAAAGGTAAAACCCTCTCTCTCGGCCGGCCGGGTTCAGTCCGTTGCGGTTCGGCTAATCGTGGAGCGCGAGCGAGAGGTTGTCGATTTCCAATCTACATCTGCCTACCGCGTAACCGCCATTTTCCAAACCGGGAAAGGGCAAAGCATAAAGGCTGAGCTGCCCAAGCGATTCAGCACAGAAGAGGAAGCACATGCTTTCCTCAGCGACTGCTTGGGGGCCCAGTTCACCGTTAAATCGCTCGAAGTAAAGCCTGCGAAGAAAACTCCTTCCGCACCTTTCACAACTTCTACCCTTCAACAAGAGGCTTCCAGAAAGCTGGGTTTTTCTGTTTCTCAAACCATGGCAGTGGCCCAGCGACTATATGAATCGGGAAAAATTACCTACATGCGAACCGATTCCACCAACCTCTCAGAATTGGCCATGGGTGCTGCGGGGAATGAGATCGTGCGCATGTTTGGTGCAGATTATCATCAATCGCGTCAATTCCGGACCAAAAGCAAGGGTGCCCAAGAGGCTCACGAAGCCATTCGTCCAACCTACATGGATCGTCAGCAGGTAGAAGGCGATGCCCAGGAAAGACGCTTGTATGAGCTCATTTGGAAACGTACAATTGCTTCACAAATGAGCGATGCTCAAATCGAGCGAACCATCATCCACATTCAACTATCGAACAACAAAGAATTTTTTGTTGCCAAGGGAGAGGTGCTCAAGTTTGAAGGATTTTTGAAGGTGTATATGGAATCGGTGGACGATGAGGAGCAAGAGGAAGGAACCTCTTTGTTGCCCAAAGTAACCGAAGGTGAAGCCCTTAATCTGCTGGAGGCCGATGCCACCGAGCGCTTTGCATTGCCTCCACCCCGTTATTCTGAGGCGAGTTTGGTTAAGAAACTCGAGGAGTTGGGAATAGGAAGGCCCTCTACCTATGCACCCACCATTTCTACCATACAGAACCGTGGTTATGTGGTGAAAGAGGATCGCGAAGGCCGTTCCAGAACCTTTGGCCGACTGCTCCTCCGCGAAGGGAAAATCAAATCGGAGCAAGGCAAGGAAAACACCGGTGCCGAACGCTCTAAGTTGTTTCCTACCGACATCGGAATGGTGGTGAATGACTTTCTGGTTAAAGCTTTTGATCGGATTCTCGATTACAATTTCACCGCCACTGTAGAAAAGGAATTTGATGAAATTGCGGAAGGCAAGGTATCGTGGCAAAGCATGATGCAGCGCTTCTATACCTCCTTCCATCCTCAGGTTGAGAAAACCATGGAGGAATCGGAACGAGCCACAGGCGAGCGCGTCTTAGGGGAAGAGCCCGGCACCGGCCGAAAGGTTTTTGCACGCATCGGAAGATACGGGCCCTTGATTCAGATTGGGGATTCGGAGGCTGAGGATAAGCCCCGCTTTTCAAGCTTGAAAGCCAATCAACGCCTAGAGACCATTACTCTGGCAGAGGCCCTCGAATTGTTTAAGTTGCCTCGTGTAGTGGGCGCGTATGAAGGTCACGAGATGGTTGTAGCTGCTGGTAGATTTGGGCCCTATGTCCGGCACAATGGGGCATTTGTGAGCCTAAAAAAAGAGGATGATCCGCTTACCATTAATCAGGATCGTGCTATTGAATTGATTGAGGAGAAACGAAAGATTGAGCGCGAGCGCGTGATCAAAACCTTCGTCGAACGGCCCGATGTTCAGGTTTTGAATGGCCGCTGGGGGCCTTATTTGGTTGTGGATGGGCACAACTATAAGCTGCCCAAGGATGTGGTGCCCGGGGATCTCGATTTGGAGGGTTGTTTGAGCATCGCCAAAGAAGGCACAGGAACCCCTATTCGTAAAGCGGCCAGTCGAAAAGCAGGTGGATCAGCATCGAGCGGTTCAAAGGCCAAAGCCGCGCCTAAGAAGTCGGTTTCAAGCGGGGCGACTAAGAAGAAAGCCCCAGCGACCGCAAAATCCTCTAAGGCATCGTCCTCATCTACTAAAAGCAAAGCTTCCCGAACTAAGAAAGGTTGATGATGGACCTTCGCCTTTTCTTTCAACCAAGCCGGGCGGAACAAGGCCAATGGCCAAGCGGCTCTATAGGCCAGGCTGTGGATGGCAAATCCATTCCCGAAAGCATGCAGGAAATTCCTGCTGGCTCGGTAGTCATCATCGGGGTATGCGAAGACCGCGGCAACCCATCCAACCAGGGAAGTGGAAAAGGACCTGACGCTGTAAGGCCCTGGCTCTACCGCCTCTCCAATCCACTGCCGGATGGTAGGTTGTTTGATTTCGGCAACATTGAACAAGGGCATGCCTTTACCGATACGCATTTCGCGCTCACTGAAGTATCTGCTGCGCTTCTCAAGCGGGGTGTAATGCCCCTGGTTTTGGGCGGAACCCAAGATCTTACCTACGCTCAGTTCAAGGCCTACGAGAAACTCGAGCAAACCGTAAATCTGGTAGGAGTAGATGCACTCTTCAATATGGGGGAAATTGATCAGCCCCTCGATTCCCAGTCCTATCTCAGTCACATCATTCTGCATCAACCCAATTTCCTCTTCAACTACAGTCACATAGGGTATCAAACATACCTTGTAGAACAGGCCTCAATTGCACTTATGGACAAGCTGTACTTCGATGCATATCGTTTGGGCTTGTTTAAAAACAACGTCTTCGAGTTGGAGCCCATCCTTAGGAATGCCGATTTGGTGAGTTTCGACCTCAGTTGCATTCGGGCCTCCGATGCTCCGGGCAACTCGGCAGCCGGACCCAATGGATTCTATGGAGAGGAGGCCTGCCAAATGATGCGCTACGCTGGTCTAAGCGAAAAGCTCTCGAGCCTTGGCATTTTTGAGTTTAACCCACTTCTAGACAGTAGAGGTTTTACGGCCCATTTGGTAGCTCAAATGGTATGGTGCTTTCTTGAAGGGGTAGCCAGCAGAAAATCCGACTATCCCATTGCATCTAAGCAGGAATTTACGCGCTACCGGGTTTTCGTGCAAGAAGGCAAACACGAGATTGTATTCTACAAGAGCAACCGCACCGATCGGTGGTGGATGGAAGTACCCTATCCGCCCGACAAGGGTAAGCGATTTGAGCGCCATCATTTGGTCCCATGTTCGTATTCCGATTACCAACTTGCTTGTCGGGAAGACATTCCCGATCGATGGTGGCAGACCTTCCAAAAGCTTGGGTAGGATGTTGACAACCTACCCAGATTGTTAAAAAGATTTGCCCGTTCGGAATATCTTTCCGTACTTTAGCGACTAAAATTTTGCAACAGGTACATGCAACAATCGTCTGTATCTCAAGCGGAGTCACATGTTTGAAAAAAATTGGTTCAGTAAACGACCATCCATCTTATGAAAAAACGCATCACCGTTGCTTTGTTTGCGCTCTTTGGCCTCCAAGGTTTTGCCCAGCAGGATCCTCAGTTTAGCCAGAATGTCTTCAATCGTATGGCCGTGAACCCTGGATATGCCGGCAGCAATGGATTTCTTTGTGGGACTTTAATCGGCCGCCAGCAATGGGCCGGTTTTGCAGGAAGCCCGCGAACTTTTGCATTTTCGGCGGACATGCCCATTATGAAGGAATCCAGTATGCCCGGTGGGGTTGGGTTGACCATCATTTCCGACAAGCTTGGGTTGGAAAGTAATTTTTATGCCAAAGCTGCCTATGCGTATCGCTTGATTTTACCAACCGGTACCTTGGGATTGGGATTGGAAATTGGGGCTTTGCAAAAATCATTTGGGGGTCTGTTCAAGCCTACAGAAGGGTCTCAAGGTTCGGCAAATCCGGATCCCTCCATTCCGTTTGGCGGCATCAGCCAAACTAAATTTGACTTGGGCTTTGGTGCTTTTTATCAGATTCCAAACAAGTTGTTTTTCGGTGTATCTGCCGGTCACCTCACTGCTCCTTCCTACTCTGGAGGAACCTCCAACAATTCGTTCAACTACCTGACAGCACGCCACATTTATGTTATCGGTGGTTATGAGTTTTCCTTGCCTAACAACCCCAGTTTGGTGTTTAAACCAAACTTCATGTACAAAACGTCACTTAGTTCCAATCAAATTGATGTAAATGCCTTGGTGTTCTACAATAATATGATTTGGGGTGGCGTTTCATATCGGATCTTGGGCAACGATGCCTTGGTTCCAATGGTTGGTTATCAAGGCACCATTATGGAAGGAAAAGGGAACTACAGAATCGGCTATTCTTACGATGCAACTCTTTCACGATTGAGGACTGCAAGCAGCGGTTCACATGAGGTGATGCTCGGATTCTGTTATGACATCACACCAAAAGTGAAGGTTACCAAATACGTAAATCCAAGGTTTTTGTAATTTTTTGAAACCTGAGGGAAACTTCCTCGTTAAAGACCGACTAAACTTTGGTTATCAACAACCCAACGCGCACATACACACTGTCAAGGATGAAAAAACTATTGGTTTTTCTAGCTGGAATTGCCCTCTGGAGCGGTTGCTCCAACAAAGGTAATGGCCAGTTGATTGGTGTTCAAGATCGAATGGTTTGGAGCGATTTCGATCCATACGGAATGTTGTACATCCCCATGGGTGCTTACCAGATGGGGCCTGCAGATCAAGATGTACCTTATTCTCAGACCACCCAATCCAAAACCGTTTCGGTTCAGGCTTTCTACATCGATGAAACCGAAATCACCAACAATGAGTACCGCCAATTCGTAAACTGGGTGCGCGATTCCATTGCACGCAGGACTCTTGGTGAAGCCGGAAATGAGGCATTCCTTGTTTCCCAAAATGAATTTGGGGAAGACATCACCGGAGGACCTCAAATCAACTGGTCTGAGAAGCTCAAGTGGGAAAAACCGGAGGCTCGCGAGGGTTTGGCCGATATGTTCCTTCCTGAAAATGAGCGTTTTTATCGCCGTAAGGAAATTGATACCCGAAAGTTGATGTTCGAATACTATTGGATTGATCTGCGTGAGGCTGCCCGTAGAACAGGCCGCGAGCAGGGCATGGTAGATCGTTCGGTATTCATCAAAAAGGACGTTATCAACGTTTATCCCGATACACTTTGCTGGATTCATGATTTCTCTTACTCCTTCAACGAGCCGCTCACCAACATGTATTTTTGGCATCCTGCTTACGACGAGTACCCGGTTGTTGGGGTGAGTTGGAAACAAGCCCGTGCTTTTTGTATCTGGAGGACACAATTGCTGAACAACTTCCTTCCGAACGTTGGTTTGACCTTTATTCAGGACTTTCGTTTGCCAAGTGAATCAGAGTGGGAGTATGCTGCACGAGGCGGAATTGATTTGAATCCATATCCTTGGGGTGGACCCTACATTCGAAATTCACGAGGATGCTTTTTAGCTAATTTCAAGCCTCTGCGTGGCAACTATGTGGATGATGGAGGTTTCCACACCGTCAAGGCGGATGAGTACAATCCAAATGCTTACGGGTTGTATTGCATGGCTGGTAACGTCGCAGAGTGGACTGCGAATGCTTTTGATGAGTCTGCTTACAACTTTTCTCATGATCTAAATCCCGATTATCAATACGAAGCGCAGGAAACCGATTTGCCCGCTTTGAAACGCAAGGTTATTCGCGGTGGATCTTGGAAAGACATTTCCTACTTTAATCAAGTTAGTACCCGCACCTATGAATATCAGGACACTTCCAAATGCTACATTGGTTTTAGGAGTGTAATGTCGTACCTTGGCAGAGGCAAAGCACAAGGCGCGGACGGTGCTAAAAAGTAATGTGAATCAACAAACTCAAACAACCTAATAAACCTCACAAACTCTCACGCAAAATGGGATTTATTCAAACACTTCAGTCGAAAAAGGGTAAAACATTCATGGGATACCTTTATGGATGGGGCGCTTCTATTGTAATCATCGGTGCAATGTTTAAGATTCAGCACTGGACAGGTGCCTCCGAGATGCTGGTAGCGGGATTATCCATTGAGGCAGTCATCTTCTTCTTTTCTGCATTTGAACCCATTCACGAGCCGGAAGATTGGAGTTTGGTTTATCCTGAGCTGCGCGGCATGCATGATGATGAGGATGGTCACGGACATGGTGGTGGCCACGACAAGGTTGCACGAGGTAAATCCGGAGATCCTATTGCTCAGAAGCTTGACCAAATGTTGGAGGAGGCAAAGATCGGCCCCGAACTTATAGAGAGCCTTGGCGCAGGATTTAAGTCCATATCAGATCAAGCTAATAAAATTACCACAATGGCTGATGCTACAGTGGTTACCAATGATTACATGGAAAGTGTGAAAGGTGCTACTTCCAACATGGGTAAACTTTCCGAAAGTTATTTGAAAGCGTCCGCCTCATTGGTAGATCTTTCTGAAACCAACATTGACGGGAAAGCCTACGGGGAGCAACTCCAAAAGGTGTCTCAAAACCTTGCCGCGCTCAATGCAGTTTATGAATTGCAATTGCAGGGAAGCTCAGATCAGCTGAAGCAAACCTCCAAGATGTTTGACAACATGGGAACGCTCATTCAAAATCTGAACGATTCTGTTGCCGATACTGCACGCTACAAAGAGGAAATCAACAAATTGGCTGGAAACCTCAACGCCTTGAATACCGTTTACGGCAACATGTTGAGTGCCATGAACTACAACAGGTCATAGTCCTCAGCCCAATCTTCAATTTCCCAACTATTTGATTATCTCTTAAAAAAGAACTATGGCAGGTGGTGGATCGCCCAGGCAGAAGATGATTGGTATGATGTACCTTGTGTTAACAGCACTGTTGGCACTAAACGTACAGAAATCCGTTCTGGATTCCTTTGTTATCGTGAACGAAGGCTTGGAGAAGACCACGGAAAACTTTGCGCAAAAAAATGCCAATGTTTACCGGAACTTTGACAAGGCGTTGAAAGATGAAAAAACGCGCGACAAGGCAAAGCCTTACGCAGAGCTTGCAAAAGAGGTAAGGGTTAAGTGCGATGATTTGGTGAAATACATCGACGAAATGAAGCGCTTGGTCATTAAGGAAACCGACAAAAAGGAAAAGTCTGTTGCCGATACCCTTAAGTTGCGGAACGTTGATGCCAAAGACAACTTCGATACACCTGCTCAGGTTTTGTTGGGTGAGGAGACCAATCCGAAGAAAGGTCCAATGACCATTTCGGATCTCAAGTCGCGCATCAACAAGTTGCGTGAAGACTTAACTGCGATTTTTGATAAAAAACAAAACGGTAAAGACTTGTTTTTCCCCGATGTGAAAAAGGAGATGAAGGACAAACTGGAAGGGGATCTTGAGACTAATGATCCTCCTCAACGTGCAGGTGCTGCCAAAGAAACTTGGGAAATCGAAAAGGTGCTCCACGTTCCCTTGGCCGCTGTCATAACCAACCTTACTGCATGTCAGGCAAATATTCGGAATGCTGAATCAGATGTTGTAACCAAGTTATTGGGATCCATTGGAGCAGATGATTTTAAGTTTGATAAGTTAACGGCAAAGGTTATTGCTGAGAAAAGTTACCTTATTCAGGGTGATGAATATAAAGCAGATGTTTTATTGGTTGCCTTCAATTCTACTTCCAACCCTGAAATGGTTTCCGGAGCTGCCGATACCACAAAGGGAGAGGATGTGGATCCAATGCGCGGTCCCGGAACCCCGATTAAGGTTGAAGGTGGAATAGGAAGGTACCGCGTGGGAACCGGTTCTCCCGGTGTTCAACGCTGGTCGGGTTGCATAAAGATGCCAAAGCCCGGTGGAGGGTTTAAATACTACCCATTTGCTTCTGAGTATGAGGTTGCTCCTCCTGCTCTGGTTGTTTCTCCCACCAAAATGAATGTATTTTATAAGGGGGTAGATAACCCTGTATCGATTTCGGTTCCAGGTATTCCATCAAGTAGTCTTTCTGCTACCATTGATGGTGGCGGCAGTCTTACTCCTGATCCCGCAAACAAAGGAAGCTACATTGTTCGCATGCCACCTTCAGCGCCCACAAAAGTTTACATCACCGTTAGCGCGAAAATTGGAAATGCAACCAAGCCAATGGGGAAAATTGAGTTCAGGACCAAGCCGTTACCGGATCCTGTTGCCCTTTGCGGTACTGTTAAGTCCTCAGGTCCAATGGCCAAAGCCTTGTTCAAAAGCGTGGGCGCAGTCATTGCAAAGTATGAGAATTTCGATTTCGAGTTGCCTGTAAAAGTGCGATCTTTTACACTCGGTACCTTTGTTGCTGGTGAGTTTAAGAGTTTTGAGCAAAAGGCGGGCAACATGTTTACCCCCGATCAATCGAATCTAATTGACAAGGCAAAAAATAATGCCAAATTTATCATTGAGGACATCAAGGTTTCGCTACCCGACGGGTCTACTCGTGTCCTCAATACCTTGAGTATAACCATTAAAGGCTAAACATCATGAAACGTTTCCTGGTTGCCCTTGTTATGTTCGCCCTGTTTGGGCTATCATCGGGTGTGGTTGCCCAAACCAACATCCTCGATGGTGTTTACATTAAGGAACATCCATCGGAGCGGAAGTTTATTCCATATACATATCTGCGCGAGGCGGATGTGATGTGGTCTAAGCGTATTTGGAGGAAGATGGATCTTACCCAAAAAATGAACCATGTTTTCTATTACCCGAAGGACAACATTCAGGGTAGAAAGAGTTTGATGAAGGTTATTTACGACGGAATTGTTGAAGATGGCACCTTAGTGCCTTATGCCGACGTCAACGATGGTGATTTCTCAGAGGTAATGACTAAGGCGAATATTGTGGCCATGTTGAATCGAATGGATACCTCCTATGTTCCCGATCCTGAAAATCCGGATAACACCATCCAAAAGATTTATGAGGTGAAGTTTCAGCCTTCCAGTGTAAAGGAGTTCAAGATCAAAGAAGATTGGTTTTTTGATAAGCAACGATCTGTAATGGATGTTCGCATCATAGGTCTTTGTCCTGTGATGGAAGAGGAGAAGAATGGCAGCATGCGCAAGAAGTCACTCTTTTGGATTTATTTCCCAGAGGCACGTGTGGTGTTCGCAAATGCAGAAATATATAATCGTCAAAACGATGCTGAACGGAGGACTATTGAAGATCTATTCTGGAAGCGTCAATTCTCGTCCTTCATATACAAGGAATCAAACGTTTACGATCGTTTGATTCAGGATTACCGTGAAGGCATGGATGCTTTGGCTGAGTCTGAGAAGATTAAGGAAGACATCTTCAATGTGGAACATGACCTTTGGGAATTCTAGTCCTAATGGATTATTGCAAAAAGCCGGCTCAGCGAGTCGGTTTTTTTTTGTCCAAAAAACGTTGACATGATTTTTTAGGCAAAAAAAAGAGGCCAACGTTTGTTGACCTCCTAGGTAGCGGGAGCCGGACTCGAACCGACGGCCTTTGGGTTATGAGCCCAACGAGCTACCAACTGCTCCATCCCGCACTGTATCTTGTAGCGTAGTTTGGTAATACGCTTTCTAATTCCGGGTACAAAGATATATTTCGTTCCTTTGCAATCCTAATTTTTTTGGTGCATAAAGCAGGGTTTGTCAATATTCTTGGTCGCCCCAATGCGGGTAAGTCCACTTTGATGAACTGCCTCATTGGGGAAGACTTGTCTGTGACCCATTCAAAAGCACAAACTACACGTCATCGGATATTGGGCATTTTAAATGGTCAGGATTACCAGATGGTCTACTCAGACACGCCCGGAGTAATGGAAGCACCAGCCTACAAGCTGCAGGAGGCGATGATGGAAATGGTTCATGGTGCTTTACGCGATGCGGATGTTTTCTTGTTGGTTGTGGATGTAACCGATAAGGTTCCCTTTCCTGAGCATTTGGTGAAGCGCATGGAAGATTCGGGGAAACCGGTGGTGGTTTGCCTTAACAAAATTGATGCCTCCAACAAAGAAGTCCTCAGTACGGTTGCAGAATATTGGTCGGGAAGATTGCCGGGTGCCGAGATCATTCCCGTTTCTGCCAAACACAGGTTCCACATAGACCAGGTTTTGCGTACTCTTTTGGGGCATTTGCCGGAGCATCCTCCGTATTTTGACAAAGATCAGCTAACCGACCGAACGGAGCGTTTCTTCGTTTGTGAGATTATCCGGGGGCAGATTCTTGGGCTTTATGAAGAGGAGATACCCTATTCAGTAGAAGTAGTGCCGGAGTCTTTCCAAGATAAGGAAGGGATTACGGTTATTCGATGTGCGATTTTGGTTGCCAGGGAATCACAGAAGGCCATTTTAATTGGATCCGGTGGCAAGGCAATAAAACGTTTGGGGGTGGCCAGCCGAAAGGAAATGGAATCTTTTTTGGGCAGGAGAGTTTTTTTAGAATTGATTGTAAAAGTGGATCCGGATTGGCGCGATAACCCCCAGAGGCTTAAGCGTTTTGGATACCTAGATGTAACGTAATGGAATCGGAGATTGTAGCCATCATTGGCAGACCTAACGTAGGGAAATCGACCCTGTTTAATCGCCTAACCGGCACACGCAAGGCAATTGTGGATGAGCAGGCCGGTGTAACCCGCGATCGCCACTATGGTTTTGTGGAGTGGGGGGGTAGACAGTTTTCCATTGTGGACACAGGCGGCTACATCAAGGGCTCAGATGATGTTTTTGAGGATGATATCCGGAAGCAGGTTTTGATTGCATTAAAGGAATGTAAAGTAGTGCTGTTTGTAGTGGATGTAACCACGGGTATTACCGATTTAGATCAAACCATTGCCAGCGTTTTAAGAAAAGCCGGCAAGCCGGTAATCTTAGTGGTGAATAAAGTGGATCACAATCAACGCGAAGCCGAGGCTTCTGAGTTTTATGGATTGGGGTTAGGCGATTATCTAACCATTAGTTCTGCAAACGGCTCCGGCACTGGCGAGCTTCTGGACAACGTATTGGAGCATCTTTCCAAGGTTTCGGTAGATCCGGAGCAAGATGCAGATGCAGAGGAAGATCGAGTTCCGAAGCTGGCCATAGTGGGTCGTCCGAACGTAGGAAAATCCTCCTTGCTGAATGCATGGGTTGGGGAAGAGCGCAATATTGTAACACCGGTAGCGGGCACCACCCGCGATACCATTCATACACGTTACCAGGCTTTTGGGTTCGACTTCCTTTTGGTGGATACCGCCGGCTTGCGAAAAAAAGGCAAGGTGCACGAAGACATCGAGTTTTTCTCGGTAATGCGAACCATTCAAGCCATTCAGGAGGCAGATGTGTGTTTTCTGATGCTTGATGCTCAAGAAGGCATTGAGGCTCAGGATCTGAATATCTTTCATTTGATACAGAAACATCATAAAGGATTGGTTATTTTAGTAAACAAGTGGGATGCTGTTGAGAAGGATCATCTGACCATGGCAGCATATAAAGAAAGAATCCTCGAGCGCATTGCCCCGTTTCGCGATGTACCCATTCTTTTTGTGTCTGCATTGGAGAAGCAACGGATCCACAAGGCCCTTGAAACTGCCCTGGAGGTCTTTCAAAATAGACAAAGGAGAATACCCACTCATGAACTTAATGAGTTTATTCTACCCATCATTGAGAATCAACCTCCGCCTGCAACCAAAGGGAAATACATTAAAATAAAGTTTGTAACCCAATTGCCCACTCGTTATCCGTCGTTTGCATTTTTCTGCAATCTTCCCCAATATGTTCGTGAATCCTATAAGCGCTTTCTTGAGAATAAGCTTAGGGAGCGTTATCCACTGAGTGGTGTGCCCGTAGAAATTTATTTTCGAAAGAAGTAATGGATTTGATTGTTTTATTGATTCTCCTAGTAGCTGTTCTGGGTTGTCTCAATACGATATCCTCATGGTTTCTGTATCGTTCCAAAACCTATATGTGGTTTGCCAATGGACTCTTCACATTATTATTTGTGGGCTATTGGGTTTATAGGATTCAGCAACAATCTGTTCTTCAGCAAAGCCGTCGATTGGCTCTGAAAGACCAAGTATTTCAAAAGAGCAATAGATCGAAAGTTCGTGAGTCATTGGCATACCATGATCTGTGGGATTTTTACATAAAAGATCAAAGATCTTTTGATCGGGAGGAGGATCGTGTAAGACAAGTTCAATCGGTTATTCTTTTATCTTGTTGCCTGCAAATTGTCTTTGCACTTTACAGACTTAGAAAAGCGGAACGTAAATTTCCAATGTTTCTGCCCGATTACCAGAAGCAGCGCAAATTTTATTGGATTATGCTTGGATTTTGTCTGTTGGTGTACCTCTTACCCCTTTTCTTAGGCGTATAGCTCCTGCTCGATTGCAGCTTTGGATTCTTGTGATTTAGTGCACAGCTTGAATATGGATGATGCATATTCTTGTAGTTATAACCTAATGGGGTTCCCCTATTTTGGATGCCAATAATTATCTTTATCCACGCATCTTTTGTTTTTGAACGAATATGAAGAGCACAATCCGTACACCCAAATCGGTTGGGGTGATAAATCGAAGTTTTGTTTTGGGCACGATCCAAAATTTCTTGGGGGATCAACTGCTATAGAATTGGAAGAGGGGTCTTTTGTTGAAGTGGTGTTACCCAGGGCGGTACCGGGTGTTTTTACGTACCGAGTTCCTGCTGATTGGGTTGGAAGAATAGAGCCCGGGCAGCGCGTTGTGGTTCCATTTGCTCGCGGCAATTGGGTAACCGGAATTGTGTGGCGCTTGCTTTCCGTGCCTCCTGAGGGGTATGCGGTTAAATTCATCGAATTTGTAGTGGAGGAGGCTCCGTTGTTGACCCCAACTTCTCTGGTTTTTTGGGAGTGGGTGAGCCGCTATTATATGGCGCATCTGGGGGAAGTAATGTTGTTGGCATTGCCCAGTGTTTGGCAATTGGAGGCACAAACCCGCTTGTTGCCTTCCTTCGATTGGGAGCAGCGGCATCAGGAGGTGGATTGGCATGCAGAGGCTGAGGAGGTTTTAAAAATGTGGGAGTTGATAAGAAGTCAAGAAGGATTTGTGTTGGAGAAGTCGGGGTTGGACATGGCAGTTGATTCACACAAGTATGCAGCTCGTTTGATCTCTTTAGGCGTAGTGATTCCTGAAAAGGAATTAAAAGAACGTTATCGTCCTTTGCGTGCTCCTTATCTTTCTTTGTCTCCCGAATTACAAGGTGATGACGGATTGAAGAGCGTGCTGGACCAATTGTCTCGATGGCCGAAACAAGAGGCTGTTGTTTTAGAGGTCCTACACCACCTATCCTCAAATGCCTCCGATCGATTGGGGAAGGTTCCCCAACGATTGGTAATGAAGAGGCTTGCGGGCCATGAATCTTCTCTTGCCACGCTTCTGCGCAATGGTATTTTGATCCGTGAGCAGGTAGAGGTAGATCGTTTTGGCGACGCACGGGGTGGGCAGCCCTTGCCGGAGCTCACATCTGCCCAGCGCGATGCATTTTCAGCTGTTGAGATTGGTTTCGATTCGAAGCTGCCGGTCATGCTTTTAGGAGCCAGTGGAAGTGGCAAAACGGTATTGTACCTGCATGCGATTCAACGTCAATTGGAATTGGGTCTATCGGTATTGGTGCTTGTCCCCGAGACTGCGCTCTCTGCTCAGTTGGTGGGGCGATTTCAATCCGTATTTGGCGACCGTGTTGTGCCATATCACAACCGGCTTTCCGCCCATGAGCGAGCCGAGGTGTGGGCAAGGGCTTCGGACAAGGCTCAACCGAGTGTGGTTGTGGGAACCCGGGCCTCTATATGGCTTCCATTTCATAATATAGGGCTGATTGTTGTAGATGAGGAGCACGATGTTTCCTACAAGCAGTCGGACGGAGCCCCCCGCATACAAGCCCGAGACGCTGCTTTATATCTCGGCAGGCTTCATAATTCAAATATAATACTGGGTTCGGCAACCCCTTCTGCGGAGTCTTATCAGAATGCCCTATTGGGAAGGTATCATCTGGTATCTCTCACGGAGCGGTATGGCGGTCTGCCCTTTCCCAGGGTGGAAATTCTCGATGTTGCATCGTTGCGTAAGAGCCGACAAATGCACGGGTTGTTTAGCCATCCTCTTATGGAGGCAATGGACGGCACTCTTGCGCGGGGCCATCAGGTAATGCTGTTTCAGAACCGCAGAGGGTTTTCTCCTCACCTTCAATGCGAAGGATGTGGTTGGGTACCCGGTTGCAGCCGATGCGATGTTAGTTTGACCTATTACAAACAAGCCCATTCTTTGAAATGCCATTATTGCGGAGCTCATGAGGCTGTTCCTGAGTTCTGTCCCACTTGTGGATCACACCGCGTAGTTTGGGTGGGAAGTGGAACTGAGCGCGTAGAAGAGGAATTGCAATTGCTAAGGCCCGATTGGAAAATTGCACGCATGGATTTGGAGACAACGCGTTCACGAGTGGCCCTTCAGCATTTGCTTGACTCCTTTTCGGAGGGGGCCGTGCAGGTGCTTATTGGAACTCAGATGATGAGCAAGGGTTTGGATTTTGCGAACGTGGGCTTGGTAGGGGTTTTGCATGCGGATGCGCTGTTTCGATTTCCCGATTTTAGAGCCCCTGAACGCGCTCTTCAACTTCTGTTGCAGCTTGCCGGCCGTGCCGGAAGGGGTAATCATGCAGGAAGCATGTTGGTTCAAACCTACGATCCATCTCATCCGGTAGTTCAGCAGTTGGTGCAAGTGCACTATGCCTCTTTCCTTTCCCAGCTGCTAACGGAGCGTCAGCAATACCGTTATCCACCCTATGTTCGTTTGATTCGACTTGTTGTAAAGCATCGCGATCCCAACTTGGTTGAAGCGGGAGCGGCTGCCTTGGCTGCAGAAATTCGAAGTCGCATTGGACAAGGGGTTATGGGTCCGGTTTGGGCTCTTGTGCCCCGGGTAAACAATTGGTTTCATCAAGAAATCCTCATGAAACTCGAAGCCGGGCCGGGCTTAGGCGCTGCTAAAGACAAGCTCCGTGAGAGCATCAAGGCTTTCCATGCTCGCTCGGATTGGAAGGCCATCCGTTTGGTGTTGGATGTAGATCCATGAAGCTTGTTGCCGAGGCGGTACTATTTTGTGCACTTTTGCGTTTGATGGCTATGCGCATTGCTTCTACCGCCCTTATTTGTTTGTGTTGCCTTGTTTTATTGCCTTTTTCCGGACGAAGTCAATCGGGTGGAAAAACCGTTTTCCGTTTTCTGGAAACGGTGCCTTCGGCATACCTCTCTGCGATGGGTGGCGCTGCTCCATGTGCCAAGGGCGATGATGCGACCCTGGGCTGGGCAACTCCATCCTTGTTGCATGCGGGCATGGGCGGCCAGGTATCCATCAATCAAGTCAATTACTTAGCTGATGCCAACTTTGGATTTACCGGATACACCCATGATTTTGGTTCTTTGGGTACCGGATTTGCCGCCATACAATACTTTAACTATGGGAAGTTTGTTCGAACCGATGAGGCTGCACAGGTTCAGGGAGATTTTAAAGCCGCTGATTATGCCTTCGTTACAGGTTGGGGAAAAGCCATTAATCCGGTGATCACGGTGGGGGGATCTTACAAATTTATTTATTCGGTGATGGAGGGATATTCCGCATTGGGCATGGCTGTTGATTTAGCGGGTACTTATGTGCGCCCCGACCAGCGCCTTGTGGTAACTGTTGCTTTGCGTAACGCAGGAGTACAACTAAAAGAGTATATGTCTGGAGGAAGAGGAAACTTGCCCATTAATTTAACGGCAGGAATTTCCTACCGTCCTGAGCATGTTCCCGTACGATTAAGTCTGACCTTAGATCAATTGCAACGATGGGATTTGGCATTTCGAGATACTACTGTTTATCCGAACCGCGATCCCAACACAGGACAGGTATTGGAGTATGCAAATCCTTGGGCGGAAAATCTTTTTCGCCAGTTTATTTTTGGGGGAGAGTTTTTGTTAAGCAAGTCCTTTCAGGTACGTTTGGGATACCACTATCGTCGCAGGCAGGAGCTTGGATTAGACACGAGGGGTGGACTGGCAGGATTTTCATTAGGAGCAGGGTTGAAGCTCTATAAATTCCAACTCAGTTATGCCTGGTCTCAATATCACTTCTTTGGAGCATCGCACCACTTTTCTTTAGCCTTTCGATTGCAGGATTTTAAGCGAAGAACAACAAAGGGTTAATGCGGACTTACACCCTATGTTGACAAGCGAGTGTTCAAGCCCAGATTTTTTTTTCAAATTTGCGTCGCTTTTTCTCCACTATGTACCGCATCACCATTGCCATTGACGGTTATTCTTCATGTGGGAAAAGTACCCTTGCCAAGTCGCTTGCCTCAAAATTGGGCTTGCGTTATGTGGATACAGGGGCTATGTATAGGGCCACTACCTTGTATTTTTTACGCAACGGTGTAACTCCCGGGATGTCCGATTTCAACTCCAGATCAGTTGAGCTTTTGCACCAAGTAAACCTTAGTTTTCAATACAATCCTAGCCTCAAGTTCTCTGAAACATTTCTAAACGGAGAAAATGTTGAGCGTGAGATTCGCGACATGTGGGTATCGAATTCGGTTTCACAGGTTAGTGCCATTCGCGAGGTGCGTCAAAAGATGGTTGCGCTTCAAAAGCAGATGGGACGTGATAAGGGTGTGGTAATGGAGGGAAGAGACATTGGGACCAATGTTTTTCCCAATGCCGAACTAAAGCTGTTTATGACAGCAGATGTAGAGGTAAGAATGCAGCGCAGATATGACGAACTTCACTCGAAAGGCCAGATGGTTACCATGGAGGAGGTACGCCGAAACATTGAGCAGCGCGATTATGAGGATACCCATCGAAGCGAGAACCCTCTCATTAAGGCACCCGACGCCGTGGTGCTCGATAACTCTGATTTAACTCGCGAGGAGCAGTTGACCTTTGTAGTTCGGTTGGTAGAGGATATGGTGTTGCTGAGTAACAAGTAAATGCAAAACAAAAAAGCCGTCGAACAGACGGCTTTTTTGTTTGTGTAGATTTGATTTTCAGGTATTAGCTCTTCACTTCACGGCGAACCGAACGAAGTTTAAGTAGGCCTAGAACCAAAGCACCTGCAGCAAGGAACACGAGTCCTTTGTTGATTGGAATGCATGGAGGAGGCCAACATCCTGGATCGCCATCCGGTGGGGGAGGTGGGGGTGGAAGGTCTTGAGCAATGGCCACATCACCGAGTCCAACTGCTAAAAGCAGAATCAGTGCACATGCAAAAAATAACCGGTAGCGATAAGAATTCATAGGCATTGTCTAATTTTTAGTCGAAGGGTCGACTTAACTAAACCGACTTACAACTGTTGACAAAGGTAGTATTGGCAGCACAAACTTCAAAGTGGAAATTAGAACTAATCAATAAATTTTAGTTTTCCCCCCGAGTTCAACAAGAGCCTTTTTGGCCTGAGCATTGTCTGGTTGGAGTGCAACAATCCGTTTGAGGTAGGCACGGGCAGCCTGTGTGTTGCCTAGCATGAGTGTGCAGCGAGCAGCGTTGGATAGGGCCAGAATGTGATCCGGGTCTAAGGTTAGTGACTTTTTTAGGTATTTATCAGCCTCTGACAGGTGCCCGCTTTCCATAAGGGCGAATCCCACATTGCTTAGACTTGGAACGTGCTCAGGGTCTTCCTTCAAGACCTCCATCCACGTGGCAAGTGCATCCGGAAGCATGCCCAGCGCCAGTTGGCATACTCCTACCTTATTGCCAAAATCCGGTATAAGGGGAGCCCATTTTTTTGCGTTCAATAGATGTGGAAGGGCTTCAGAAGGCTTGCCAAGCTCCCAATACGCTTCCCCGATTCGATAAGCTGTCCAGGCCTGCTCATTGCCCCAAGCATTGCCTTTAATCCATTGGAACCTGCCTTGTTTTTTTGCTTTTTCAAACCAGTTAGCCAATGCTTTCCACTCCTTTTTTAGGAAGAAGTAGCGCACCCACAGGGCTGCTTGTTTTCCGGAAGTGCATTTGAGAGGTCTGTTAAGCCAATCGTAAGCAGAATCGAGCAAGATTGGTTGTTCTCCGTTTTTTTCGAACTGATTTAGATATGCTTCTGCTTGAACCCATGCATCCGCTTGGGGTTCGTTGATTGGAAGAAGGGATAGGAAAGCCTTTGTTTTGGCCAACTTTTCGGATGGAACCGGTTTTTTAATCCAATGATCGTGCACGGTAACATGAGGAATGTCGCTGGAGCCGCTTTTGGGCATGTGGCAGCTGATGCAGCTGTTTTTGACCGGTTTTCTTTGATCAAAAGAAAGGCTGCATTGCGTCTTCTGGTGGCAGCGGTTGCATGCCTCGTTGAAATGGTCAACGCCGGTTTGTTTGACGCTCACATGCGGGTTGTGGCAGGTAACGCATGTGAGACCGTTCCGATAAGGCCTCAGGCTGTTTGCCTGGTGGACTTTTTTATTGGACTGTATGAAACAGGCGCTTTGTTTCAAACGGTCGGCATGGCTGGCCATGATGAAGGATCGATCGGAATCTGAGTATCGCGGAAGAAAAACGGTTAAGTAATCGGCCAGTCGCATTCCCGGTTTGAAGTCGAAGAACGACTTTCCTTCTTTTAGAACCGTGTTCCCTTGCAGGTGGCAGCGCTGGCACACATCAAACTGGCGATCGATGGAGAGTTTGGCCGGGTTCACAATGGAATAATCCACCGCTGCAGCCGTATCGATCCATTCTCCCTTGCGTTTGCGCGATGCGTGTATGGAGCCCGGTCCATGGCAGCGTTCGCAATCAATTCCTTTTGGGAGAGAGGCGTATTTGTTTTCGGATCCGGAAACAAAGGCCGGATACGCGTTGTGGCAACTCATGCACTCGAGTCCTATTTTGCGGCTGAATCTGCTGTTGTTGCCATTCTCAAAGCCGGGAGGGAGATCCCATTTGCCTTTCTGGGTATAAAAAGTAAGGGGCATTTGAGTCAAGTATCCGTTGTGCATGCACAGGTGACTGTTGGTGTGCTGGCCGCTGCCCACAATGAAGTCAACGGTTTCGTCGCGTCGGAAGACGGTATCCTTTCCTAAAAGGCGGAATTCCCGAATTACCATGGATTCGCCTTTCCAGAAGGGTGAATACCATAGGTTGCGAAAAGAATCTCGAACCTGTGTGGGATGGGAAAAGTCTCCAGCAGATTTGGTGCGGGAGGCTTGCTCAAAACTGCTCCCCATGCCGGTATGCCGGAAAGTTTCGGCGATTTGTGCATGACAGGTTTGGCAAACCTCTTTGCCCACATATCGAGCAGAATCTCCGTGGTTGAGCCATGGATCGGTCTTTTGGGTTGGGGTAGACGGCTCGTTTTTTTGATGGAATGCAGCCCAAGCCATAAGAGCCAGAGAAAAAAAAAAGCAATGCGCCGCACCATGTTGCTAAGAAACAGCAAAAATGGCTCATCTGCATTTTCTTGACCGAGTTATCTACCTTTATACCGCTTGCACACGGCAGTTTTGATGGTTTGTTTGTTGGGTGAGTCGTATTTTTTTTGCCTTTTCTATTGTGATGTGCAGTAGGTTTTTGAACGTATTTTGATGCAATGAATTGCTTATGAAAAGGTTGCTTTTGGACTTGGGCAATTCTAAGTTGAAATGGGCATTGGTTTCTGCAGGTGCCATTCTGGAAAGTGGTGAGCGCAGTTCGTTTTCTGCTCCTTGGCTTACGTCATTCTTATCGGTGCATCCCGATGTTTCCGAAGGTTTATTGTCTTCTGTAACTGTGGTGGGCCAGGAGGTTCGGGCCGCATTTCCGGCGGATTTTCGCCTCCTGGAGGTGCGCCCTGAAGGTCCGTTGCCCATTCGTAGTGCTTATGAAACCCCTCAAACCCTTGGTCGTGATCGTTTGGCAGCGGTGTTGGGTGCTTGGAGTTTGTTTCCGGGGGAACATGTTTTGGTGGTGGATGCGGGTACTTGTCTCAAATACGACTGGCTCGATGCGAGTGGTTTTTATCGTGGCGGGGCCATCAGTCCGGGCTTATCCATGAGATTTGAAGCCTTGCACAGCTTTACCGAGCGCTTGCCTCGTTTGGCTTGGGCGGGTGGGTTGGCTTCCTTTCCCGGGGTTTCTTCTGAGGGCTCCATGCGCGTTGGGGTAGAGCAAGGGGTTTTGCATGAGGTAAGGGGTTTTTGGGCCGATCTTCTGAAGCAGGTTCCCGATGCCAGACTGGTTATCACGGGTGGCGATGGGGGATGGCTTGCAAAGAACCTTGGAAATTCGAACTTTGCGCGTCCATTTTTGATCTTTCATGGGCTGGACGCCCTGTCTAATTTTTACTTAAATCTACCCTCCGATGCGCAACCCCTCTTATAGGTTATGGTTAATGGCCATGGGGTTTGTTTTCCCTTTTTTTTCGTTTGCTCAGCAGTTTCCGCTTTCGCCGTTTAGTTCAAAAGGTATAGGTGAATTGCAGCGCACAGCCACCACTGAACAGATGGGATTAGGTGGCGGTGGGTATGCTTTTCAGCACGAGTTGTCTGTAAATCTGCTCAATCCGGCATCTTATTCCGGATTGATGGCAACCTCTATTCAGGCTCGTGCAGAGATTGGCATGCACAAGCAGAACTCCGCTGCTGAAGATCAGACACTTTATCCGGCAGGTTTCCGCATGCTCTCCTTGGGTATGCGCATCCATAAGCGATGGTCGGGTGGATTGGGGATCATGCCTTTTTCTTCCATGGCTTACCAAAGCAGCAAATTAGGGGTATCGTCTGATGCTGGGCAGTGTGATTATTATTTCTCGGGATTTGGTCAAATCAACCGCGGTTTTGCTGCAGCATCGTACCGAATCTTTTCACCTTCCGATGTTCCTCAATACGGCCTAAAACGATTTTTGGAGTCATTATCGATAGGTTATGCTGGCGGGTTTTTGTTTGGACAGCAGGTGATGCGCCAGGAAACGGTTTTTGTTGGCTACGACACTTCTGGAGTATACAATCGGTTTAATCAGCGAGGCATCAATTACGCGGGATGGAATCATCAGGTTGGCTTGCAGGGCTTGGTTCCGTTAGACCGGGAATACGGCATTTCATTTGGTGCAAGCTTTTCCTCTGGAACCAACTTCAAAACATCAAATGATTTTTACAGTTTAACCTACAGCGGATCAAAACGGTTTAATATTTTGCAACTGAAAGATACATCGTTGCTGCTGTTGGGTGCCTCGGGTCGCTATTCCATTCCTGCCACTTTTGGCTTTGGGGTTGGCTTGGTGAAGGGTGACACGCTGGGACTTTTCCTTGATTTTTCTCATCAGAACTGGACTGCTTCTACCGAAGGTATATCCCGCAACGTATCAACCAATCGGTATGGAATAGGGTTGCAGATTCGACCCAGTCGTGACAACCGTGCCGACTTCTTCAAGCGCACCGCCTACCGTGCCGGGTTTCAATACACCCAGCGTCCTTTGCCCTATTTCCCTGATGTTCGGGACTCATGGAGTGCCACGGTTGGATTCGGATTTTCCTTTCGCAAGTTCAGCATACCCTCATTGCAACTTGCATTTGAGGCCGGAGAGCGTAGCAATTTGGTTGGGTTGCGCGAGCAGTTTTACATGCTTCATTTGGGTATTACCTACAGCGAACGATGGTTTCAGCGCTCGCGCATCGATTAGGCTCCATCTGTTTGATGGGAATTGCCTTTCTTGTTTCATCGTGCGAGAACGATCTGGAGAAAGTGAATGTTTTGTATTCTCCTCAACGTCTTCCTGTTGAGTCGGTGCGAAACACGGAGATCTTGTATACGGACAGTGGGCTTCTGGTGGGCAGATTGAAAAGTCCTCAGATGGATCATTATGTGGGTGAGCGGTCTTTTACCTTGATGCCAAAGGGAGTGGTTTTGTTTCTTTACGATTCTGCTGGTAAGGTTACCACGCGTATGAAGGCTCGTTTTGCATTGAAGTATGACGACCGGGATGTAGTGGATGCCAAAGGTGGGGTTGAGGTAGTAAACGAGCGCGGTGAGCGTTTGGAGACCGAGCATTTGATTTGGGATCAACAAGGCGATGCCATTCGGTCGGATGTGTTTGTACGGATTACCACTCAGCAGGAGGTCCTTTTGGGAGAGGGGCTTACTTCGAATCAAGCCTTTACTCGGTATCAAATTTTAAAGCCCCGGGGCACCGTAAAATTGAAAGACCCGCTGGTGAACCCCTGAATCCTATCTTTGTAGAACGTGAGTCCATTTTTGGTCATCTTTTTGTGTTTGCTGGCTTCGGCATTTTTTGCCGGATTGGAGATTGCCTTTTTAACATCGAACAAATTGCGCATCGAGTTGGAGCGCAATCAGGGCTATTTGCCGGCGCGCATTCTCTCCTACTTCGTGAAGCAACCTTCTAAGTTTATTGCCACCACACTTGTTGGCAACAACGTTGCACTGGTCATATACGGCATTTTTATGGCCGCTTTGCTGGAGCCTTTTTTTCATCGGTGGATACACAGTGAGTTTCTGGTGCTTTTGGTTCAGGTTTTGGTGTCAACGGTGTTTGTGGTGATTACCGCCGAGTTTTTGCCCAAGGCCCTTTTCCGCATCAATCCCAATCAGGCACTCAACTGGCTTGCTTTCCCGTTTTTCTTGCTTTACATAATTCTTTATCCTGTAGTTTTCATATCCATTACCTTATCGGAAACTGTTTTGTCTAAGCTGCTGAAAATCCGATTAAAGGAGTCGGAAGTGGTTTTTGGGCGGGTGGATCTTGATTCATATGTGAGGCAGTTTACCAATCAAAAGGAGAGGAAAGATGATGTGGACCATGAGATTGAAATTTTTCAAAATGCCTTAGACTTTTCCAGCGTAAAAATCAGGGAGGCCATGATACCCAGAACCGAGGTGGTGTGTGTGCAGCAGGACGATTCGGTTGATGCTTTGTTGGATTTATTTGTTCAAACCAAGCTGAGCAAGATTTTGGTTTACGGAAGGGACGTGGACGACCTCGTGGGGTATGTGCACTCGAGTGAGTTGTTTAAGCGCCCCAAAACATTAAAGGATATTTTGAGGCCAATTGCACATTTACCCGAGACCATGCCTGCTCAGGAAGCCTTGGCCTTGCTGCGTAAAGACCGTTCTTCTATTGCCGTGGTGGTGGATGAATTTGGAGGCACAGCGGGTTTGATTACCGTGGAGGATTTAATGGAGGAGATATTTGGTGAAATTGAAGATGAGCATGACAAGGAGGAGCAGGTGGAGAAACAGATGCCCGATGGGTCCTTTTTGTTTTCTGCCCGTTTGGAAGTTGACTATTTGAACAATCGATATAAACTAGGACTTCCATTGGATGAGAGTTATGAAACCCTGGCCGGCTTATATCTACATTACCTTCAAAGTTTTCCCGAAGACGGTCAGGAAGTGGTATTGAATGCCCACAATCTCAAGGCGGTTAAGCTGTTGGGCAACCGTATTTTGGAGATTCGTGTTCAGCCTCTGGATTAGGCAGTGGGTAGTTTTTTAAGCTTGGCCATGTAGAAGCCATCGCAATCGAGTTGGTGGGGCCAGTACATTTGTTCTGCTTCGAGTTCCCATTGATCGGCATGTTGGGAGAGAAAATGGGTGATTTGTTCTTTTCCTTCTGAAGGAAGCAGGCTGCATACTGCGTAGACCAGTATGCCGTTGGGTTTGAGCAATGAGCTGTAGGTGCCGAGGATTTCGGATTGCTGTTTTGCCAGAGCCTGAAGTTCGGCGGGCTGCAGTTTCCACTTCGCATCGGGGTTTCTTTTGAGGACACCGATTCCGGAGCAGGGTGCATCGATGAGCAGACGGTCTGCCGTTCCTTGCAACCGTTTTATGGTTTTGGTGTTTTCCACCACTTTGGCCTCTATGATGCTGGCACCTGCGCGTGAAGCCCTTTTTCGCAATTCGGTAAGTTTGAAATCTTTGGTATCGAGAGCTATAATCTTTCCTTTATTTTTCATGAGTGCAGCCATGTGCAGGCTTTTTCCTCCCGAACCGGCGCATGCGTCGATAACCCTTTCTCCGGGTTTTGGAGCCAAAAAGGTGGACACCATTTGAGAAGCAGGATCCTGAACTTCGAACCAACCTTCGTGAAAGGCTTCTGTCCGGAAAACGTTGCGGGAGAAGGGTAAAACCAGGGCATCAGGCGCCCAAGAGAGGGGTTCCGTTTGCACGTGTTCTTCCTCGAGTTTGGAACGCAAATCTTCTGGGTTGCATTTCAGACGATTGGCTCTGAGAACAAGAGAAGGAGATTTGTTAAGCGCCACCGAAACTTCTTCCCATTTATCTCCCAGATCGGCTGCCATCCGTTGATCCAACCAGTCTGGGTAAGATTCGCGGATTTTTCGGTTGTTTTTAAAACGAACGAGGCGTTCCTTCACCTGAGACACCGGAAAGGACTTTAGGCTTTTGTATGCCAACGGATCTGCACCTCTAAGAAGTTCAAGCACACCCACGAGTTGGTAAAACTGGTGCGGCAGGAAGCAGGTGCTTTCATCTAGGTTGGCCGCCGCCAATACCAAACGCCAGTACCGAATGATGTCGCGCGTGGTTTCGGCTACGAAGCTGCGTTCCTTCACGCTCCATGCCTTGTGGTTGCGCATGGTTTGCTCTATGGCCTTGTCGAGGTAGTGTCCACGCTGCATCACCGAGGACACTGTTTCCAGGATGGGTTTGAGTAAGAGGTTTCGGTCCAATTCCTGCTTTCGCTTGGCTGAACCATGTTTGAAGGGAGTTTTCGGCATGCGGTCTCAAAGGTCACACAGTTTTTTGAACAAAACCTTGTTTTCATTTTGCTTTTTTATGAGAATGGTTATCTTTGTTGAAACCATCCTTTAGATATTGTCTATGAGCAATCGTTTCATTGGAACAGTCCTTCTTTTTGGAGTTTCTGTTTTCCTGCTTTCTTCTTGTGGAGGAGGCAGCAACGAATCCAGTCTTACTGCGGCCGATTCTGCTGCTTTGAAATCCAACCAGCAAAAGGCTTCGAAGGTTTTCATTTCCATACCTTCTCCGTTGGAAATGACCAACATGATAAAAGCAACGGGTGTTCGTTTCGACAAATCTTGTTTGAATCCTGCTTCAAATGCCACCAAATACAACAGCACGCTTACTCAAGCATTAAACTTGGGTATTTATTCTGCTGATCTCAGCTATTGCAGCACCTTTGATCAAGCACAGGATGCCATGCAATACATGGGCACCTGTAAGAAATTGGCGGATCAATTGGGAGTGACCGGAGGTTTATCGGAGGGTATTGTAGCCCGTTTGGAGAAAAATGTAAACAACAAGGATTCTTTGCTGAACCTGGTTTCAGAATCCTATGCCGCAACAGATGCATACCTGAAGGAGAACGATCGTGCCTCTTTAAGCGCCATTATCGTGGCCGGAGGTTGGCTTGAGGCGGCTTATTTGTGCACCCGAATGGCGAAATCGAATCCAAACAATTCTGCCATCATGGATAGGATTGCTGAGCAAAAAGAAATTCTTCACAACCTTGTTACCCTCTTGGAAAGCTATCCTCAGGATGTGAATTTGAAATCAATAACTGCAGAGTTTAAAGCGCTACAGGTTCTTTTTGAGCCAGTAAGCGTAACGGCAGAGAAGGGAGATGTTAGCACAGATATGGTAACGAATACCTCTCAGGTAACCGATCGTAATTCCATCAGCATTTCTCCTGAACAGGTTACTGCCTTAACTAAGGCGGTTGAGGAGTTGCGGGCAAGATACACCAGATAACCGATAACCCCTCTCTTATGAAACGCATTTTTGCCTATTCTGCCATTGTTGCCTTGTTCTTTGGAACCAGTTTTTACGCCCTTGCTCAATGCAACACATACGCAAAGAATCGTTGCAAACCGGGTTTAGCTCCATATCTGCACAATGGGGTCTTCAACAGTTTAAATATGAGCCCCGGTGAAACCGCCGAGCTTCAAATGACCTTTTTCATCGATACCGAATACCGTCTTATGATTTGTGGCGATGATCGACTTGGAGATGTTGCCTTCCGCGTATTACGTCAGGATGGATCTTTGGTTTTCGATAGTAAGAACCGATCCAATGCTAAGTTCTGGGATTTCTCGGTTAATTCTACTCAGAAGTTCACCATATTGGTTGATGTTCCGAAATCGGGCAACCGAACCGGAATAGAGGAAATGGGTTGTGTTGCGGTATTGGCCGGATATAAGCCCGGAAATTGATTTACGCTGCAAAGCAAAAGAAGAGGGGTACAATTTGTACCCCTCTTCTTTTTTTGTGTTAACGGTTTTGCATGGCGGACTCAATATCCTCGGCTTCAATGGGAATGTGTGCCATCAAATCTACTGGGCCGGCCTCAGCTATGAGAATGTCGTTTTCTAGGCGGATGCCAAGGCCTTCTTCCGGAATGTAAATTCCGGGCTCGCACGTAAATACCATTCCGGGTTCGAAGGGTCTGTATTTGCTGCCAACATCGTGCACATCGAGCCCCAAAAAGTGGCTGGTGCCGTGCATAAAATACTTCTTATATAATGGTGCGCTTGGATTTTGATTGCGCACATCGTCGGGTTTGAGGAGACCTAGGTTTACCAATTCCTCTTCCATAAATGTTCCGACTTCTTGGTGGTATTGATCCCAGTTGTTGCCCACCACTAGGCGCTGTATGGCTTTTCTTTGTACCCGAAGAACGGCATTGTAAACAGCCTTTTGTCTCGGGGTAAAGCGCCCGTTCACTGGAATGCAGCGGGTTAGGTCGGACGCATAGTTGGCATATTCTGCGGCAACATCGAGCAGAATCACCTCGCCATCCTTGCAGGGTTGGTTGTTTTGTGTGTAGTGAAGCACGCACGCATTTTTCCCGGAGGCGATGATGGGCCCATAGGCAAATCCTTTGCTTCGGTTTCGGATGAACTCGTGTATCAGTTCGGCTTCAATTTCGAACTCCATGACACCCGGTTTCACAAACTTCAAAAGCCGCTCAAAGCCCAGGCCGGTAATGCGGCAGGCCTCTTGAATAAGTTCCAGTTCATGGGGTGATTTTATGGCCCTCAAATGGTGCATAAGCGGAGCAGCCCGATGATAGGTGTGAAGGGGATAGGCTTGTTTGCACCAATCGATGAATCGTGCATCTCGGGTTTGCGTTTCGATTACAGCCCGGGTGTGCTCGTTGGTGTTTAGATACACCCCCTGAGCTTCAGACATAAGCGTGTGCAGCACCGAATTGAACTGACTTAGCCAATACACCGTTTGGATGCCCGAAGTTTTTGTGGCTTCTTCTTTGGTGTATTTGTGCCCTTCCCAAACCGCAATGCGCTCGTTGGTTTCTCTCAGAAAAAGCACCTCTTTGTGTCCGCTCCATTTGGTATCAGGAAAAACCAATAAAATAGACTCTTCCTGATCGATTCCGCTGAGGTAGAACAAATCGGCATTTTGCACAAAGGACATGTGCCCATCGGCATTGGTGGGCAGAACATCGTTGGAGTTGAAAACCGCCAGGCAACCCGGTTGCATCAGGGCAGCCAATCGTTTTCTGTTTTCTACGAAGAGGTCGGAAGGTATGGGGTTGTATTTCATGCGCTGTGGGCGTTTGCCCAAAGGTAAGAATAGCCCCGAACCTACATCAGCTGTCGAGCTTCAACACCGCCATAAACGCCGATTGGGGTATTTCTACGCTGCCCACCTGGCGCATGCGTTTTTTCCCTTCTTTTTGTTTTTCCAGAAGCTTTCGCTTTCGGCTGATGTCGCCACCATAACATTTGGCTGTTACATCTTTGCGCAGGGCGCGAATGGTTTCGCGTGCAATAATCTTGGCTCCAACAGCGGCCTGAATGGGTATTTCGAACTGCTGACGGGGAATGAGTTCCTTGAGCTTTTCGCAAATTTTCTTTCCGAATTCGTAGGCGTTGTCGCGGTGAATGAGGGCCGAGAGTGCATCAACTTGTTCGGCATTCAGAAGAATATCGAGTTTCACCAAATTGCTTTGGCGGTATTCCAGCGGGCTGTAGTCGAAGCTGGCATAGCCTTTTGAGATGGTTTTGAGTTTGTCGTAGAAATCGAACACCACCTCGGCCAGGGGCATTTCGAAGTTCAGTTCTACCCGATCTTGGGTGAGGTACACCTGATTTTTGAGAATTCCGCGCTTGGTGATGCAAAGGGTCATGATGGGTCCAATGAATTCGCTTTTGGTGATGATTTGTGCGCGAATAAAGGGCTCCTCAACATAATCTATTCGGCTTACCTCGGGCAAGTCGCTGGGATTGTTTACGATGGTGAGTTCGCCTTTGGTGCTATAGGCTTTGTATGATACGTTTGGAACGGTGGTGATAACGGTCATACCAAACTCACGCTCGAGACGTTCCTGAATGATTTCCATGTGCAGCATGCCCAAGAAGCCACATCGGAATCCGAAGCCTAAGGCTGCTGACGCCTCAGGCTCCCAAGTAAGAGAGGCATCGTTGAGCTGCAGTTTCTCCATGCTGTAGCGCAATTCTTCGTAATCTTCAGTGTCTACCGGATAGATGCCGGCAAACACCATTGGTTTCACATCCTCAAACCCTTTAATGCCTTCCTGGCATGGGTTGGCAAGTGTGGTTATGGTATCGCCCACTTTTACCTCGCGTGCGTCTTTTATACCGGAAATGATGTAGCCAACATCACCGGTTCTAACCACATCGCGGGCTTCTTGTTTCAGTTTGAGTACTCCAATTTCATCGGCATGATACTCTCTGCCGGTTGCCACGAATTTTACTTTATCTCCTTTTTTCAGCTCCCCGTTTACAACTTTAAAATAGGCAATGATGCCTCTGAAGCTGTTGTACACGGAGTCGAAGATGAGAGCTTGCAGAGGTGCTTGAGGGGTGCCCAATGGTGCAGGAATGCGCTCAATAATGGCACGGAGAATTTCAAAAACCCCTTGCCCGGTTTTACCGCTGGCGGCCATAATGCTGTTTCGCTCGCAGCCAATGAGATCCACAATTTGATCTTTAACTTCTTCCGGATTTGCCGACGGCAGATCAATTTTATTCAATATTGGAATAATCTCTAGGTCGTTCTCCAAAGCCAGATAGAGGTTGGAGATGGTTTGTGCCTGAATGCCTTGGGCCGCATCTACCACCAAAAGGGCCCCTTCGCAAGCAGCAATGGAGCGCGATACTTCATAGGAAAAGTCTACGTGGCCGGGAGTATCGATGAGGTTGAGCACATAGGTTTCTCCATCGAGCTCATAACTCATTTGAATGGCGTGGCTCTTGATGGTTATGCCGCGCTCCCGCTCGAGGTCCATATCGTCGAGCACCTGGGCCTGCAGTTCGCGTTGGCTGATGGTTTTGGTGTATTCGAGCAAACGGTCGGCCAGGGTACTTTTACCGTGGTCGATGTGGGCAATGATGCAGAAGTTGCGGATGTGTTGCATGCAAAAATGAACCGAAACCCCATTATGGGAAACGGGCCCGCAAAGGTACGAATTAATGGGCCTGTTTACCGGATGCGATCCGCGCTGCGCACGATGGCTTCGTCACGCTGCGTAAGGATGAGGGAAACGATTTGGAAAATCATACCCAAGATGGGCAGGAGAACCCCAAATTGATACCCCACATGCACGTCTGCTTTGCTTACCTCGGGCAAGGTTATTGCCAGGTTTTTCATGCTGTTGTGGGTTAGGAACACGGCTGCAGCAAAGGCTGTCCAGAGCAAGAGGTTAAACCTTCCAAGTTGAATTTGGATTCTTCGGTTTTTGTATTGGAAAATGATGAAAGCAGAAAGGGCACTAACGGCGGCGTTCAGCACCATGAGCCCGTAGGTAGGCTGGTGTGCAAGGCCTTTGCCTGAAATAAGGTGAAGACCAAAGATGCTGAAGTTGTAGATGTTGGGCCCGATGATGATGAGGCTGATGGCGGTAAAAAACATGAAGAGTCCACATATCGCAGCCAGGGCCTGGAAGATGGTTTGCGGTCGTTGAATCATGAAGCGGTGGGTTTGGAGGATGGAATTAATGCCAATTTACATCGAGGTCCATACGGGCCATGATGCCTTGTTGGTGCAGGACAGATTTTATTTTGCGGTAATAAGGATAAGCCTCTCCAATATGGGCGCGGGCCATACGCTCTTCCACATCGCCCGATATGCTGCCCAGTATTTGCTCGAATGCAGGCTTTCTGCGGGGCAGTTCCATCAGACGGTATTGGCTCAACTTGGCCAGTTTTGCGGCTTCGGCCAGGGCATCGTTTAGGCCACCGAAGGCATCAACCAACCCCAGGTTTTTGGCGTTGACACCGAGCCAAACCCGCCCCTGTCCGAGGCTGTCTACGTCTGCAGTTTTGATTTTTCTACCGTCGCTTACCCGCTGAATGAAGGTACTGTAAACCTCCTCCACGCTTTGTTGAAGAATGGCTTTTTCTTCTTCGGTGATGGGACGTGTAGAGGATCCAAGATCGGCGAGTCGGTGGGTGCGGATGGTATCGGTGAGGATGCCGAGCTTGTTGCGCAGCATTTTATCCACGTTAAAGAAGAGTCCAAACACCCCAATGGAACCTGTGATGGTGAGGGGTGATGCAAAAATTCGGGTTGCGGGGCAGGAGATGTAGTATCCTCCGGATGCCGCCACATCGCCCATAGAAACCACCACGGGCTTGGTTTTTTTTGCTTCTACAAGTTCGTGCCAAATTACATCTGAGGCAAGGGCCGAGCCTCCGGGCGAGTTCACGCGCAGCACCAGCGCTTTCACCTTGTCGTCGAGACGGGCGTCGCGGATGGCTTCTGCGAGGCGGTCGCCGCCTATGGATTTTTCTTCTCCTTTTCCGCTTTCAATTTCACCAGAGGCGTATATCAGTGCAATCTTATTGGGCCCTTTTCCATCGGGCACCAAGTCTCGATCTGCAGAGTAATCTGCAAGCGTTGTAAGACGGGGTTTGGCGTCGCGGCCTCTGCCGGTTTTTACCGTGAGCTCGCTGATCAGATCATTTCGGTATTGCAATGCATCCACCATTTTATTTTTGAGTGCATCGTTTGCATTGCGGATGGCCACCGTCTCTGCAAAACGGTTGAGCGTGGGGGCATCCAGCTTTCTTTCTTTGCAGATTCCGCTGAGCATTTCGTTCCAGGCAGCACTTTGCATCACCCGCATTTGCTTGCGGTTCGATTCGCTGATGTGGTCTGCGATGAACGGTTCAACCGCACTTTTGAATTTGCCGTGTCGGATGACTACCGGCTCAACCTCCAGTTTTTCTAGGGCTCCTTTCAGGGAAACAAAGCTGGAGGAAAGTCCAACAAACGAAAGCTCACCTTGGGGGTTGAGTACAATCTTGTTGGCTGCTGTGGCGAGGTAATATGCACCAACAGAATAGCTTTCGCTGTATGCATATATGAACTTTCCGGATTTACGGAATTGTATGAGTGCGTTTCGGATCTCGCTTAGGCTGGCCATTCCAATCTGTATGGAGGGGACCTCCAATAACATACCGCTGATGTTGTCATCGGATTCCGCTGCCTTTATTCCGGCAAGCAAATTCACTAGCCCAACATCTTTTTTGGAAGACAAGGAGTTGATGTCGAAGTTTTCGAATGGGTTGTCGGAACCTCTGTCGGTGATGGGCCCATCGAGATTAACCAGAAGAATGGTTTGCTCAGCGGGTATTTCCTTTTCTTTATTCTCGCTTTTGCTCACCAAAGCACCTACTATGCCTACAAGGAGGAAAAGCAATAAAATTCCTCCTAGGATGAATCCGAGCATGGAGGCGAAGAGCATTTTAAAAAACTGGCGCATGGTGGAAAGAAATAGTTTTGCAAGGTTAACTAATTTACGGCGATGAATGGTTTAGCCTCCCGGGCTGTATGGGTGTTGTTGGGCGGTAATCTGGGCCAGCGCGAGCACTATTTGCGCTCTGCCTTAAAGGGTTTGGCAGAACGAGGAATGGCAGTTGAGGCGGTTTCGGGCCTTTACGAAACAGCACCTTGGGGCAACACACAGCAACCCTCTTTTTTGAATGCCGCAGCGCGCATAGCAACCGGATTTCCTTTGTTGGATGTGTTGGATGTTTTGCTCGAAGTGGAGCAAAGCCTCGGCAGGGAGCGGGAAGTGCCATGGGGTCCAAGGACCATTGATTTGGATTTGCTGATGGCCGGCGCCGAGGTTGTAAACCACAATCGGCTTCAAGTTCCTCATCCGCACTTGGCTCAAAGACGGTTTGCGTTGTTGCCTTTGGCAGAGCTCGATCCCGATCTGGTTCATCCGGTGCTTGGACTGACCATTTCGGAGCTGTTAATAAATTGTAAAGATCCTTTGGGGGTAGAAATCTTCCGGTCAGACCGTTGGTGGTAGGGGCTTGGTATCTATCTTCGTATCAAAATTTGATTATAAATAGAACTGCATGAAAACAATTTGGATTGAAGGGTCAACGGTGGTGAATGAGGGGAAGGTTTTTGAGGCAACGGTGGTGTTGCAAGGGGAGCGTATTGCGCAGGTCCTTTCCCCGGCCGAGCCTGCCCCTTCGGATGCTGAAGTGGTGGACGCGCGCGGTCTGCACCTTTTACCGGGTATGATCGACGATCAAGTGCATTTTCGCGAGCCTGGACTCACCCACAAGGGCGATTTATATACCGAGCCTAAAGCAGCCGTGGCGGGTGGCATCACGTCCTTTATGGAAATGCCCAACACCGTACCCAGCGCCCTCACCGTGGAGTTGCTTGAGCAGAAATATGCGCTTGCGGCGGAAAAGAGTTTGGGTAACTACTCGTTTTACATGGGTACATCGAATACCAACCTAAGCGAGATTTTGAAGGTAGACGGAACCCGCGTTTGTGGAGTTAAGATTTTCATGGGTTCCTCCACAGGAGATATGTTGGTGGACAATGAGGAAGCGTTGGAAGCTATTTTTAAGCACAGTCCGTTGCTCATTGCCACGCACTGCGAAGATGATCCCATGATCAAACAGGCCATGCAGAGAGAAATTGCTGAATATGGCGATGCCATTCCCATGCACCGCCACCCCATAATCCGGAGCGAGGAGGCTTGTTATCGCTCGTCAAGCAAGGCGGTGAAGTTGGCCAAGGATTATGGCAGCCGGTTGCACGTGTTGCACATCAGCACCGCGCGTGAGCTTTCTCTGTTCCACAATGACCTTCCTTTGGAGGAGAAACGCATAACCGCTGAGGCATGCATTCACCACTTGTGGTTTTCGGATGCCGATTATGCCGATAAGGGAACGTTTATAAAATGGAACCCTGCCGTAAAAACCGCAGCCGATCGCGAAGCACTTTGGGCGGCTTTGCGCGATCATCGCATAGATGTTGTGGCTACGGATCATGCGCCGCATACCCGTGCCGAGAAGGAAAGGCCCTATGCCCAAGCTCCTTCCGGTGGCCCCCTCGTTCAGCATGCCTTAATTGCCATGTTGGAGGTCGTTCATCAGGAGAAGATTACCTTGCCTGAGGTGGTTTCCCTGACAGCACACCGCGTGGCCACCTTGTTTCGCATCCGCAACCGGGGCTTCATCCGCAGGCATTATCAAGCCGATTTGGTTTTGGTGGATCTTCAGGGAGGCACAACGGTTACACCCGAAAGCTTGCATTACAAGTGCGGCTGGAGTCCGTTTGAGGGGTACTCCTTTAAGTCGCGCATTGTACAGACATACGTAAACGGGCACAAGGCATACGACCGGGGTGTTTTCAACGAGGATAAACGGGGGCAACGTTTGTTGTTTAACGTATAGGTTATGGCACGTGCATTGGTGATTGGAAGTGGAGGGCGCGAGCATGCTCTATTGGAGGCGCTCAGTCGAAGCGTGCAAAAACCGGAGCTGTTTGTGGCTCCCGGCAATCCGGGCATGGAACCCATTGCAACGCGTTTGCCCATAAAAGAAACCGATATAGAGGGGTTGTGCGCATGGTGTGAGGCTCATCCGTTGGATTTGGTCGTGGTTGGGCCAGAGGCACCTTTGGTCTTGGGTTTGCGCGACGCCTTTGAATTTCGCCCATTGTTGAAGAACATAGCTTTTGTTGGCCCCGGAAAGCTGGGTGCACAGTTGGAAGGAAGCAAATCGTTTTGCAAATCTTTTCTGGAGCGGCACGGCATTCCCACTGCCCGAGCGTTTCAGGTTACCCAAGAAAATATAGAGGAGGGCATGGCGTTTCTCGAAAGCCTTTCACCGCCCTATGTTTTGAAAGCCGATGGCCTAGCAGGTGGCAAAGGAGTGTTGATTGAGCCTTCTTTGGATGAAGCCAAGCAGGCCTTGAAGCATTTGTTGAACGGACAGTTTGGTGAAGCCAGCCGCAGGGTTTTGCTTGAGGAATTTCTGCATGGAATTGAGTTGAGTGTTTTTGTATTGATGGATGGGAAAACCGGAGTGGTATTGCCCAGTGCCAAGGACTACAAGCGGGTGGGAGAGGGAGATACGGGTTTGAACACCGGCGGTATGGGGGCTGTATCGCCTGTACCCTTTGCCGACGATGCGTTTATGCAACGCGTTCGAGAGCGCATTGTAGAGCCAACCCTTCTCGGACTTCGGGAAGATGAAATTCCGTACCGAGGATTTTTATTCATTGGTTTAATGAATTGCGGTGGACATCCGTTCGTGATTGAGTTTAATGTGCGCATGGGCGATCCGGAAACGGAAGTCGTTTTTCCGCGCATCCGTTCCGATGTTTTTCGTTTGCTTACGGCTGCGGGGAGTGGCAATCTCACCGATGAGGAGTTGGAAGTGGATGATCGGGTTGGTGTAACCGTGGTATTGGCTTCGGAGGGTTACCCCTCGAACCCCCAAATCGGAAGACCCCTTGCTTTGCCCGATTCGGATGAACAGGGCTTGCATGTGTTCCATTCCGGTACCCGAACCGGAGACCAGGGTTTGGAATCGGCCGGTGGAAGAGTGGCAGCGATTACTGCCTTAGGGCCCGACATCGCTCAAGCGAGGCAAAGGGCCTACAGTGCCCTGGCAGGAGTGCGTTTATCGGGTGGATTTTTCCGGAACGATATCGGACTCGACCTCTAATCCGAGCGCTAAAGTCATCTCTTACGCCCTTAAAAATTCTACTCACAAAGCCAAGGCAGAAGGGTACAGAATGGCGAAAAAAGTTGTCAACTTTTTGACGGTTCAAAACCCATTGTATTTTATATCTACTTGTTTTTCAGTAAATTACATTTTGTTAGCAACCCCTGAAAACTAATTCCTTTCGGGGCTCGACTTGAGTTATACATTTGGGCATCCATCCCAAACGACTCTTCATTTTTGCCATGGCAACCGAAACTCAAATCCAAGAACCCATTCTTCAAGAAAACAAAGACCGCTTTGTTTTATTTCCCATCAAGCATCACAGCATGTGGGAGATGTATAAAAAAGCCGAGGCCAGTTTTTGGACTGCAGAGGAGATTGACCTCCAGCAGGACCTAAGCGACTGGAACAACAAACTTTCGGCAGATGAGCAGCACTTTATAAAGCACGTGCTTGCCTTCTTCGCTGCCAGTGATGGAATTGTAAACGAGAACTTGGCGGTGAACTTCATGCAAGAGGTTCAGTTTCCGGAGGCTCGGTGTTTCTATGGGTATCAAATCATGATTGAGAACATCCACAGCGAGACCTACAGCTTGCTGATTGACACATACATAAAAGATCCGGCAGAGAAGGACAAGCTTTTTCATGCCATTGATACCGTTCCCTGCGTTGGACGTAAAGCTGAATGGGCCATGCGTTGGATTGCAAACGGCTCTTTTGCCGAGCGTTTGATTGCCTTTGCAGCAGTTGAGGGCATCTTTTTCAGCGGCAGTTTTTGTTCCATTTTTTGGCTGAAAAAACGCGGTCTCATGCCCGGCTTGAGTTTCTCGAACGAACTCATTTCCAGGGATGAAGGTTTGCATTGCGATTTTGCTTGCTTGCTCTATACCGAATTGAAGAACCCACTCCCCAAAGAGCAAGTAAGAGACATCATTATGAACGCCGTTGAGATTGAGAAGGAATTTGTAACCGATGCTCTACCGGTTCGACTCATTGGTATGAACGCCGAAATGATGCGTCAATACATTGAATTTGTTGCCGATCGATTGTTGGTTAGCCTGGGCTGCGATAAAGTGTATCAGGTTAGCAATCCCTTTGATTTCATGGAATTAATTTCCCTCCAAGGCAAAACCAATTTCTTTGAGAAGCGGGTTGCTGAATATCAAAAAGCCGGTGTCATGGCCGATAAGGAGAAGAATCAATTTTCACTGGAGGAGGATTTTTGAGGTCCTATGCTCTTCCAAGCCC
>JBEIVB010000015.1:0-35999 GCA_040374085.1 Flavobacteriales bacterium
GGCTTTTCCACGCCTTATCGCTCAGGTATTGCTGCAGCGCCGGCAAGGCATCTCCGCTGCCCATCACCACCAAATGAACATCCTCCAGCAAGGCCATGGCCTCTACCAGCTCCTCTGCCCCCCGGTGCATGTTAATGCCGGCACCTTGCAAAATAAGCAAGGGTTTATCTGGGGGCAAGCCGTATGCTTCCAGCCGAGCCGGAGGTGGCAGGGGTTTTCCCTCGGGAATGTTGCGCACCACGGCAACCTCCACTCCATAACGTTTGGTTAATTCGCGGGCAATGGAGGCGTTTACGGTTATAACCCTGTCTGCACGGGTAATGCAACGGGCTTCGATGCGCCTCCATATCCATTGCTTGAGGGGACTGTGCTCCAGCTCGGGCACTTCGGTAAACAGCTCGTGGCTGTCGTACACCAACTTGGCGCCTAGGCGCTTGGCGGCCAAGGCTCCGGGTAAGAGGGTATCCAGATCGTTGCACCAAATGAGGCTGGCCTTTGAAGACACAAAGGCGCGGTAGAGTTTCCATTGAAACTCGGCATACATAGCCGGTCCGCGTTGGAAGCGCATGGGCAAACGGTGCTGGGTGTACTGGGCAGATGGCAAGGGCAGCGAAACATTGCGCTGGCGGCCGATAACCTCTACCGGAAAGCCCATGCCTTGCAGCATGCGCGCCATCTTAGCCACCCGTTGGTCGGTAACCAGATCGCTGATGACCCCCATTGCTACGCGATGCTTCGGCTTTGCCATGCCCCAAAGTAACCACAAATAGAGGCAAGCCGCAACCATGCAAAACCCTTAGCTTTGGAGCATGCAGCTCGAGTACGACCGTTCGGTGCAGCACCTGCACACCTTTGGCACCCTAAACCGTGCCCATGCCTTTGTATGCCTGCAACGGGCAGAAGAAGCCCAAGAGCTTCGAACCTGGAAAGTGTTTCAGTCTCTTCCTCACCTGGTGTTGGGCGGTGGCAGCAACGTGCTGTTTACGCGCAACTACGAGGGGCTCATCATACAAAACCGCATGCTGGGCATGGAGGTGTTGAAGGAAACGCCCACCGAGGTGGTGCTGGCCGTGAACGCCGGAGAAACCTGGGATGCACTGGTGGCGCATTGCGTGGCAAGAGGTTGGGGCGGTCTGGAAAACCTCAGTCTTATACCCGGCTGTGTAGGAGCCAGCCCTATGCAAAACATTGGCGCCTATGGCGTAGAGGTAAAGGAAACCATAGAATGGGTAGAAGCCCTCGAGTGGGAATCGGGTAAGACCTTGACATTCAGCAATGCCGAGTGCGCCTTTGGCTACCGCGAGAGTGTGTTTAAGCATACCTGGAAAGACCGCCTCATCATTACCCGTGTGGCCTTTCGCCTTCAAAAGCAGCCCGTGTTGCGCACCACCTACGGCGCCATACAAGAGGAGTTGGATCGCATGGGCGCACACCCTCACACCCTTGCCTCCATTCGAGAGGCGGTGATGCGCATTCGCCAAAGCAAGCTCCCCGACCCAGCTGTGCTGGGCAACGCCGGCAGCTTCTTTAAAAACCCGGTGATACCCAAAGAACAGGCCGATGCACTTTTACAACGTTTTCCCAATGCCGTGCATTTCCCCCAAGGCGAGCACATGGTGAAGCTGGCTGCAGGGTGGCTCATTGAAAAGGCCGGTTGGAAAGGCTTCCGCCGGGGCGATGCCGGGGTGCATCATCTGCAAGCCCTAGTGCTGGTGAACTTTGGCGGCGCCACCGGCACCGAGCTCTGGCAGCTCAGCCAAGATATTATAACCAGCGTACACAACACCTTTGGTGTGATGTTGGAGCGTGAGGTAAACCTGGTTTAGCGCATCAACATCCAGCGCCCCTTTTCCACTACAGAACCGTTGCTCCACTCCAGGTGGTAGATGCCGGGCTCCAAAGCAGCAGCGGGCAATTCTACCCTACGCTGCTGAACCGCTATGCTACACACCCTTCGGCCCAGCGCATCGGAGATGATCAACCGAGAGCCCACCTGCACTTCGGAAGTCAGCCACAGCACCGCCTCTGAACCGCTGGGATTGGGCTGAGGCACTAAGCGAACATCCTCATCAACGCCCTCAGTCAACCCGGCTGCATCGCAGGGCAAGTGCCAGTTGGTGCCGGGAGAGCCCTCTAAGCACATGGTCGACCAATGCCCCGCATAATTGCCCAAGGTTCCGCTGCTTACGCGCTCTAAGGTGTATCCCAAACCATTGGCTCCGGAAGACCAGGGTGCCGCAACGGAGTAGGTTACCGAATGGCGCAAGGTTCCGCCCGCATCGTACACACGCAAGGCCTCGCCGCCGCTGCTGAAACCGAAACCGGTAGGGCCAAGGGGTTGCACCACAGCAGGATGGCGCACGCTGAATAAGAGGGGATTGGTGCAAACCACCATACGAGCGTCGGGCGCAAGCACCGTTCCAACCGGAAAGACAAAGGCATGGGTGATGTCTCCATCGCGAAACACCCATCCGCTGAGGTCTAAGGGAACAATAGCCCGGTTGTGCAGCTCCACCCAATCGCCGGCATCAAAGGCAACGTTTGAGTTGTAATTTATCTCGCTGATTTCTACCGGATCGCTGCACGGCACAAAGGGTCCGCCGGGAGAGCCCCCCAGGCAACCCACAAACCAAGAGCCGGAAGAATCGGCAGGCAACACCTCAGCCAAACGCTCCAGGGTAAAACCCGCCCCGTTGGCCAAGAGGGGCCAAGGCGCCGAACCCGAGTAGGTAACGGTACGCAAGGGTATGCCCTGAGCGGTGCTCAACTCGAGGGTTTCGGAAGTAGAAGCAAGGTTAAAACCCAATGGACCCAAATGCGGAACACCCGGATAACGGGCTTGAAACTGAGCGGGATTGCTGCACAAAACCAGGTAACCATCCGGAGGAAGAACGGTGCCAAAAGGAATGGAATAGGTATTCAGGTGCCCACCGTCGCTCAGCCTCCATCCACCTATGTCCAAACTGTCGATGGCACTGTTGTGCAGTTCCACCCAATCGCCGCAAGCCAAGGTAGAATCGGCTTTGTACATCAACTCGGTAAACTCAATTTTGGGCGGTACCGCCGGACCGAAAACCGCGCGGAACTGCACAGGAGCAGTGGGGTCTACCTCCAATACGGCATCGGTAACAACAGAGGGAACCACCGCATTGGTATCCCAATATAAAAACTGGTACCCGGGCAGGGCGATGGCTTCCAGGCGTATGGGGTTGCCGGAAAAATACACCCCGGTCCAGGGCAAGGAATCGGGTTGTATGGTGTTTAATTTTATAACACCGGCATTGGCAGGCTCGGTGGCAATGCCAATGGTAACCTCTCCGTTTAACCCAAAGTTCTGATTGATTTTCTGGCGCAGGATG
Source organism: Flavobacteriales bacterium (assembly GCA_040374085.1). GTDB lineage: Bacteria > Bacteroidota > Bacteroidia > UBA4408 > UBA4408 > JBEIVB01. The sequence goes on from JBEIVB010000015.1 coordinate 3,360, forward strand.
GGGTTGCGGGCAGCAATCTCCTGTCGAAAGGCGGCGCGTTTACCCAAGAAGGTGTTCATGCTCGCCGGTATCTGGTTGGGGTCTACCCAGCGGGCAAAGAGCTTGGGCATTTCGGGAGCCACCTGGGCAAACATGCGCGATTCTATGCCCAACAATACCCAACTGCGGTAACGGGTGTTGATGAGGTCGGCAAAGCGGTTTATGAAGTACCTACGAAAACGGGGGTTGTTGATGCCGATCTGCCAGATGCGGGTATAGGGTATGGCGGGATCTACATTGAAGAGGAAATCGAAAGGATCGTCTGCAGAGGTGGTAACTCCATCGGGGTTGAGGGCCAATTCCAAATCCTGTAAGCCAAATCGCCACCGGTTTCCGCTCTGTGGCGAGCGTATAATTTTAATGTTGTTCCAGGGCCAGTCGCGATTCCCCATCCACGATTCGCCTATGATGTAATCGTGGTAAAAGGGCACATCGAAACGTTGGTTTAGGGAGGTCCAAAAAGAGGTATCGGTGGGCGACAAGGTTTGTATGAAATCGAAATCGGTGTAAAAGTCGTTTAGGTTGCCTTGCACAGCGCGCAATGCCCCCCCGTACCAGATGCTTTGGCTGAGCACCGAAACCGAGTCGGGGTCGCCTCCATCCTGCTCAGAGAGAAGCTCGCCGTCGTATTTCTCGCGGAGTTCATATAAGCCAAAGTAGTTTCCATTGATGTACACCGAAACCGGCCTCCAGCCTTGGTAGTAGGTATTTACTCCGCGACCCATTTGCTCGGCTTGGCAGGCATCTTTATAAGGGTAGTTCAATACCTGGTTGCTGCCGTTGCGCAGGTAGATGGAGGAATATCGGTTGCGGTATGGCTTGGTGGGAATCAACACCTCGTTCACCCTTCCGCTGCCCAGACTGCCGTGGTCGAAATCGAGGCGAAAGGATCGTTGAGGATGGGAACGACTGCCCCCCAATCCCCCGTCCACCTGCAGTGCAGCTTGCCTAGAAAAAACCATGTCGTGGGTTTGCGTGGAATCAAAGTACGCGGCATAGGCACTTTTTTTCCAGTCGAATTGCCAGTTGTCGAATATGCCCGAGGCGCCATAGAGGTTTTCGGGATCGGTTACCACCGATAATACCGGCGTGGTGTGGTTGATGCCAATGAGGTAGGATGCGGTGGCGGTTGGACTGGGTATGACCCCGGGCCCAAAGGCCTTAGCCCGTAAGCACGAGCTGAAGTAAATGGGAATCGGTGCACCGGTGAACGCGGCCGAGGCGGTGTCGGGCTCGCTTCCGTCGAGGGTATAACGCAAAAGCGTACCCGCTGGATTGGGGTTGCTGAGCGTTGCGTTTATAGGCTGGGGGAAAAGCCCGGATGCGGTTCCAAAAACAGGCGCAAGAAGCTGCTGGCTGAAAGCGGGTTGCCCATTGTTGCTTGCACCCGGAGTGGGTGGATAAAGCAATACTTGGGTTGTAGTAGAACCATTGGGCTGAGCCCCGGTGCTGATGCCCAGATCGGGCACAAAAATCCACCGAGTATCGGCTCTGCTGCCATCGGGCTTGCGGAGAATAACGGTGTCGCCTTGCTGCCTGATGGTAAAATGGGTGTGCAGGTTCAACAGGGAGTCGAAGGGCATAAAAACGGCATCGAGGCTGGTATCGGGTACGGCGCGTATGGCCACATCCCAGTGGGTATAAACGGTGTTGGGGTCGGTCCAGGTAACATCAAAGGCCAAGTTGTTGAGGGTGCCGGGTAATATGCCCGCTGCCAAAAGCTCTGTAGCCCTTAAGAGCATCTGGTGACGTGCCCCCCAATACCAATTGCCATAGGGCGCAGGATAGGAGGTGGCCCCGTTCTCAATGGTGCCGCTGCCAATGGCCATTCCGTTTATTTTCATGTTTGGCCTCTGCTTCACCAAGGAGCCGTATGGAGCGCCGCAGGCAAAATCGCTTCCGTCTTGAAAAAAATACCGAGTAGAGAAAAAAGATGTGGCCGATTGGCGCACCGCTGAGTTTACGGTATAGCCGGTATTGGAGTATGAACACACATCGAGGAGGATGTGGTCGGTGCCGTTCCAAACAAAAGGCTGGCTAAACGCGTGCTGGTTCCAGCCAACCACCGGAGTAAAATTCGTTTCGTTGATGACGGGCAGGAAGGGACCTCTGGGCTGGCGGTTCTTTCCGCTGCAATACACCACCAAAAACCCACCGGGTGCCAGCTTGCGAGACGGGAATACCCAGGGCGTTGACCCAGGCTTAGAAAGGGAGTAGCCGGCCAATTGCACCGAATCTGCACCGGCATTGTAGAGCTCTATCCAATCGGGTGCGTCCCCATCCTCATCCACCGCATTCTGGTGGTTGCGGTTGGAGCCCTCGTTTATGAGAACCTGTGCCTTGCCCTGCATACCACAGAGGAAAAGCAATACAAAAGGGAAAAAGAAAAACGAGGAGGGCTTCATTTCACAAGTTTACCCTTTTCCGCCCAGCATCTAAAAAAAAAAACACCGGTAGTCGGTTTAAGCATCAGAAAAATTTTTTTAGATGTTGCAACATATATGTTGAAACATCTATATTTGCTGCCCTAAACAACCACCTCTATGAAAAACATCATTCTATCGCTCGGCATCTTGGCCGCAAGCGCAGCATCTGCGCAAACAACCTGGAACGTAGATGCCTCACACAGCAACGTTAAATTCACGGTTACCCACATGGTGGTTTCCGAAGTAGAAGGCTCTTTCCGTGTATTCGACGGCAGCATTTCTGCGCCCACAGCGGATTTCCAAAATGCAACCATCAACTTCAGTGTAGATGTAAACAGCGTGAACACAGACAGCGAAAAGCGCGACGGTCACCTTAAGGCCGACGATTTCTTCAATGCCGAGAAATTTCCCAAAATGACCTTCACGAGTGCATCGTTTAAAAAAGTGGACGGCAAAAAATATGTGTTGGAGGGCGACCTCACCATTCGCGACGTAACCAAGCGCGTGAAATTTGATGTAACCTACGGAGGCACAACCAAAGATCCATGGGGAAACACCAAAGCAGGTTTCAAAGCCAACACCACCATCAACCGTCAGGAGTTTAAGCTCACGTGGAAAGCGTCCAATGAGTTGGGTGAAGCCGTGGTAGCGGACAACGTAGAGGTGCGTTTGAACCTCGAGTTTAATCAAGCCAAAAAGTAATTGATATTGTATTTTTCGAAAAGGCGCAACACCCACGGTCTGCGCCTTTTTCATTATTTTGTTTACCCATGAAGCTGGAGGATGAAATAAACCAACATGTTTTCCGTTCGGAACATCACAAACTTTTTCTGAACCTTATTGTGACCCATCATTGGTTGGTTAGTCAAACCTCGAGCGTGTTCGAGGATGAAGACATAACCCCGCCCCAGTACAACGTGTTGCGCATCCTCCGGGGTGCCAAGGTACCCTTGAGCATACACACCATACGCAGTCGCATGCTGGATAAGATGTCGGATACCAGCCGCATGGTGGATCGATTGGTGAGTAAAGGTCTGATCGAAAAGCGGGCCTCTACCTGCGATCGGCGTCAGGCGGAAGTGGTGATTTGTGCGGCAGGCAAAGCACTCCTGAAGCGCATGGATCACAAGGTAGATTCTCTGGATCGCCTGCTTGAACCCATTCCGGAAAAGGAAGCAAAAAAAATAAACCATTACTTAGATGCATTACGCAAGGAGGTTCCTGACGCAGACCATGACCTTTAAATTCATTTGCCTAACGTTTGTCTTGAGCCTTCTGCCCTTCATGGGTAAATGCCAGCAACGGGTTACCATAAATGGATATGTTGAAGATGCGCAAAGCGGAGAAAAAATTATAGGTGCAACCATATATGAAGTACAAACCCGAAAAGGGGTTGGCTCCAACACTTTTGGATTCTTTTCGCTTACCTTAAACGATCCAGGCCCGATTACCATTCAAACCGCCATGCTGGGATATGCTCCTGCGGCCATACGGTGGTCGGGAAAGCAAGATACCACAGTGCGCATCCGTTTGGGCGGACAGGTGGAACTGAAAGAAGTGGAAATCAAAGCAGAGCAGAGCGACCGCATCGAAGACCGCAGCAGCATGAGCACCATCTCCTTGCCTGTGCAGCAAATTAAAACCATACCCGCTCTTTTTGGCGAAGTAGATGTTCTCAAAGCCCTTCAGTTGTTGCCCGGGGTTCAAAAAGGCAGTGAAGGCAACAGCGGCATATACGTGAGAGGGGGAGGCCCAGACCAAAACCTCATCCTCCTAGACGGGGTTCCGGTGTATAACGCCTCTCATTTGTTTGGCTTCTTCTCGGTGTTCAACGCCGATGCCCTTAGCCACGTTGATCTTATAAAAGGAGGATTCCCGGCTCGCTATGGCGGAAGGCTTTCGTCGGTAATCGACATACAAATGAAAGACGGAGACAACCAGAAGTACCACGTAAACGGAGGGTTTGGCCTCATCGCCTCGCGCATTACTGTTGAAGGGCCCATCGTTAAAGGCAAATCGTCGTTCATCTTTTCGGGAAGAAGAACCTACCTCGACATCTTGGCTCGGCCCCTCATTCGGCAGCAAACCGGAGGAAGCAACACCTTTGGTTATTACTTCTACGATTTCAACGGAAAAGTAAACGTATGGTTGGGCGAGAAAGACCGGCTCTTTATTTCGTCTTATTTAGGCGACGATGTGGGCTCGGGCGGCAGCACAAACAGCTACAGCTCAGACGGAACCACCAACCGACAGAACATTGCCTTTGGCTTAAAATGGGGCAACCGCACCACCGCCCTGCGTTGGAACCACATTGTGCATAAACAACTGTTTATGAACGCTACCGCCACCTATACCCGATATCAATTTACATTAAACGGAAGCAATGAAGATGCGGTAGATTCTGCCGGAAAAACAATTCGCAAAACCGCCTTCAATCAAGAATACCTTTCGGGTGTACAAGATTTTGCCGGGCGCATCAACTTCGATTACATACCCGTGCCCAACCATTACATACGTTTTGGCGTGCACGGCATTCACCATAAATTCAGTCCGGGAGCCAGCACCACCCGCATCACGCTGAACAGCACCAGTCAAGGAAACACCGAAGGCGCCGGCAATGTGTTTGCCAATGAAATGAATGCTTACATAGAAGACGATTTTAAAATTGGCAACCGAATAAAAATAAACCTGGGTGTTCACCAAGCCTTTTTTTGGGTGCAAGGCAAATCCTACCAAAGCACACAACCCCGAGTATCTATGCTCTACCGCGTGGCACCGGGCTGGTCGCTCAAAGGCTCGTATGCCACCATGACCCAATTCCTGCATCTGCTTTCCAACTCGGGCATAGGCCTACCCACCGACCTTTGGGTACCGGCAACGGCCCTGGTTAATCCCCAGCGCGCTCAGCAAACTGCCATTGGCTTGGCGCATACCGTAGCCGATGCGTTTGAAGTGTCGGTAGAAGGATATTATAAAAACATGCAAAACCTGATTGAATACAAAGAAGGCATAGACTTCCTGGGTTCATCCACCGACTGGCAGCAAAAAGTAGCAACCGGAAGAGGTTGGAGCTATGGAGCAGAAGTGCTGGTGCAGAAAAAAAGCGGCAAAACCACCGGCTGGATTGGTTATACCCTTTCTTGGACCAACCGGCAATTCAACGATAAAAACTTCGGACAAGTTTATCCTTATAAATACGACCGCAGGCACGACATTGGCATTACCATCAACCACGCCTTCAGCAAGCGCTTCGATGCTTCCTTAACCTGGGTCTATGGCAGTGGGGCTGCCATCTCGGTGCCCCTCAGAGAGTATCCGGATGCTTTGGAAAGCGGCGGCTACAACAACAGCGGATTTATGATGGGCCCGGGTGGTCCGGGAGGCCCCGGAGGACCGCCTGTAAAGGGACCGGAATTTTTCGGCACCGTGCAGCAGTTCGACCAGCTCAACAACGTGCGCATGCGCTCCTACCACCGCATGGACGTGGGGTTAAACTGGCACCGATTCACCCAGCGAGGAGAGTGGATCATCAACCTTTCGGTGTACAACGTTTACAGCCGACTCAATCCTTTCTTCTACTACACAGACACCAATGAAAACGGACAACAGGTGATGAAGCAACTGTCTTTGTTTCCCATCATTCCGGCCTTATCGTTTAACTTCAAATACTGATGAAAGCACCTTGGCCTCTACTGCTGTTATTTCTGGCCGCCTGCGAGCAGGAAGTAACCATAACCTTACCCGATAGTGACCCCAAAGTGGTGGTAAACAGCATCCTCAATCCGGATTCGGTGGTGGACGTTCAGGTATTTAAGAGCCGCAAACTCTTCAGCACAGACAGCGCCATTTTACCCATTCGAGACGCCTCGGTATCGATGTGGGAAAACGGTCAACCTGCAGGACCCTTTTCTCCTACCCTACTGGCAACTCGCGGGTATTATACCCATAGGTCGGCCTGGAAGCCAAAACCCGGCACCTCCTACTCTCTTTTGGTGAACGCCACCGGATTTCCTTCTGCACGTGCTGAAATCACCATACCCAACAAACCCGACTATTCCTTCATCAGCCTCACCGATTCGGCATTTATTCGCGACAATCAATATTTTGATGTTATCAAAATTGAACTTATCGACCAGCCGAACGAAGCCAACTATTATGAGATAAACGTGTGGGCCAACGACACCATGGCCTTCCTGTTGCCTCCGGGTGTTCCACAGCCTCCCAGCATATTCCGCCCCTTGTATCTGGAGAGCGACGATCCCTTGGTTACCGGAACTTCCAACGGTCTGGGAGGCGGCCCCCGTGGCGACGGCATTTTGGTGTTCAGCGACGAACCCTTCGACGGTAAAAAAGCCTCCATCACCCTTCGCTTTCGGCACGATGAGCGCTTATTTGCCGACAGCATGCGGTTGGAGGTAACCGCCCTAAACAAGCCCTTATTTCAATACAAAGTGAGCTACGAAAAGCAGCTCGATGCGCGCTTCAATCCATTTGCTGAGCCTGCGAGGGTGTTCAGCAACATAACCAACGGTGTAGGGTTGGTGGGGGCGCGTTGTACCCAAAAAGCGTATATACGGGTTCGCTGACATTGGTGTACCTTTGAAGCATGAACCGCATTTGCTTATACGCCTGTTTCCTGCTTCCATTATCGAGCCTGGCTGTGTCGCCACCCATAGGAGGCATTTCGGCCGTTCCGCCCGACCCCAGCGTTCAGATTCAACTCCTGCTGGGCACCGCTACCCGCAGCGGCCTCCAAGCGGGCAGCACCCAAACCGACTCTACCCGCATTGAGCGCAACTTTGATGGGGCTGCAACCCACAGCGCACACCTTCTTCCCAAGACCGGGGGCTGGTGGATAGCCCATCAGGAACGCGCCAACTACAACCCCCAGAACCGTGCAGACAGCACCTGGCAACAAATCGGCGACACCTTGGGCAACCTCACCACCCTATCGGCCGTGAGCCACCGCTATGAACCAAACGGCCTTCTCGATACGCTCATGATGAGGTGGCTGCCCACCGGCAATATGGGTGCATGGCAGGTCGTTTCGAGAGCCCGCACCCAATACGACTTTGCCGCCCGCCCCTCTGAACAGCAAACCGATTCCCTCGTCGGCAACCAAATGATGCCCGTGCGCCAACGGATGTGGGAATACAACAATCAGTTGATATCTGCCATAACCCAACACAATTGGCAAAATGGAGTTTGGGTTCCGCAATACCGCATCGATCAAATTTCCGGCAATGCATCCTCCACCTTCTCTGCCTACCGCATGCAGGCATGGAATAATGGCCTTCAAACCTATCAAGACTCCCTACAATACCGCCGCGAAACCGATGCCTACGGTCGATTGATGGAAGAGTGGCTCTTGCGCGTTACCAATGGAAACACCGACACCCTGTGGCGCAAACAACAAACCTTTGATGCTCAGAACAGACCGGCCGAGCAATGGCTGCGGAAAAAGCAGAACGGCGTTATGGGAACCGCCATGCGCACCTCCTACCAATACAACAACCCAGACAGCTTGCCGAATGGAGCTCTGGTGCGCCTTTTCGCCGCGAACTTTTCCGACAGCCTCTCCTTTCAGGCCAATTACACCTACGACGAGCAAAACTGGATCGTACGCGAAACGCGCATTCCCCAAAGCGGCATTACCGATACCGTGTCTATCCGATATTATTATCAATCGTTTGTGTATAATTCTGTACCCGAAACAAAGTTCACTGAACAGCTTTTCTATCCCAATCCGGCAAAGGACCAACTGTTTTGGGCCGGAGCGGATGCGCTTTCTGCCTTCACCATCTTCGACCTTCAAGGCCGAAGGGTATTTCACCGCGAGGGCAACCTCGGTGTCGGTGGTAACATGAGTCCGACTTTGGAGCCTGGCCTATATCTCATTCGCTGGGCGACGCGCGGCGGGAATGTGGGCGTGCAGCGCGTGGTGTTTGAACCTTAAGTAGAATATGCAGGCCCTGTCTGTAGTCATCATCACCTTCAACGAAGCGCGCAACATCGGGCGTTGTTTGGAATCGATTCGCGACCTAGCGGATGAGATTGTGGTGCTCGACTCCTACAGTACCGATGAAACTGAGACCATTTGCAAGACATACGGTGTGCGATTTTACCAGCATACATTTGATGGGCACATTGAACAAAAAAACAGAGCGCTAACCTACGCTCGGCATCCCATGGTGCTCTCCCTGGATGCCGATGAAGCACCCGACGATAACTTAAAAGCTTCCATACTGCGTGCGAAAACCCTCAGCGGCATAGATGGATTTACCATGAACCGCCTCACCTATTACTGCGGCACATGGATCCGTCACTGCGGCTGGTATCCAGACGTGAAGCTGCGTTTGTGGCTGGCAGGCAAGGGTCAATGGCAAGGCACCAATCCCCACGACGAATACAAACTACCTTCCTCATCCCGCATTGTACATCTGAATGGCGATCTATTGCATTACAGTTATTATACCCGAGAAGATCATCTCCGCCAACTCGACTATTTTACCGGTATCTCTGCTCGTGCTTTGTTTGAGCAAGGGAAGAAGGTGGGCCTTCTCAAACAATGGATGAGTCCGGTGGTACGTTTCCTGCGCGACTATCTTTTTCAGCTTGGCTTTCTCGATGGCCGAGCCGGCTTTCAGGTTTGCCGCTTGTCTGCTTTTGCCACTTGGTTAAAATACCACAAACTGGCCCAACTTTGGAAAAGCACCTAACGCCCATTCGCATTGCGTTTGAGGCCTCGAAGGCAAGAAATTTGCATTCGGGCTTAGGGCAATACGTACGCTCTCTGGGTTTGGCTTTAGAGGCAGGCGGTGGCTGCGACCTGCACTGGCTTGGGTGGTCAAACGATGCTGCCCACAATAAAGGTGCAATAAAACCCATTCACCGAATTTGGGGAGTTTCGGGTAATTTTGATGTGTGGCATCATACGCATCAGCAAAGCCGCCTCTTCCCGCGGCGCAATGTGCCTCAGTTGGTAACCATACACGACCTAAACTTTCTGGAAAAAGGCTACGGTGCCTGGCGCATGCGCAACAAGATACAGGCCGTTCAATCCTTGGTAAACCGGTGCAGCGGCGTAGTCTTCATTTCGGAGTTTACGCGTACCCTCTGCATGCAGCACCTCCGTCTTCCGCAACAGCAGTGGGTAATTTACAACGGCAATCCCATGGATGTTCAGGGCGTTCAGCAAGCGCCCAAAACATGCACCGGCAATTGGCCATTCCTGTTTTCCATAGGCATGGTGCAGGAAAAAAAACAGTTTGATTTAATACCCGGCATCCTAGACCTCGATCAAGATCTGCACTGGGTATTGGCCGGTATGCCCGAAACCAAAACCGTTGAGCGCATACGTTCTGAAGCGCATCGCTGGGGCGTTTCCAACCGTGTTCATTTCTTGGGGGGTATCACCGAAGCGGAAAAACGTTGGTGTTATGCGCACTGCAAAGCCTTAGCTTTTCCAAGCAAAGCAGAAGGCTTTGGCTTGCCGGTGGTGGAAGCCTACTCCATGGGCAAACCGGTGCTGTTGAGCCGTTGCGGCAGCCTTCCGGAGATGGGTAAAGATTGGGCGCATTATGCCGAGGACCAGACTCCGGAAGCCTATCGCACCGCCTACCAAAAAGCCGAAGCCAAGGGTTGGAATCTTCACCTGCAAGGCGAGTGGCAGGCCTATGCCCAAGAATTCACTTGGACAGAGGCAGCACGCAAGTATCGAATCGCCTACCAATCCATTTTGTTATGAATGCAGTCTTCCGCTTTGTGTTTATGGCCTTGATTCGCGTGTACCAGAAGGTCATCTCTCCTCTGTTGCCCAATGCGTGCCGCTACACCCCAACCTGCTCTCAATACGGGCTGGAAGCCATTCAAAAGCATGGTCCTTGGAAAGGACTGTGGCTGGCCCTGAGACGCTTTGCCCGCTGTGGTCCCTGGGGTGGGCATGGATACGATCCGGTGCCATAAGCATTTTTAACCCTTCTTAACCCATACACCTGCCGCAAAATCGGTAACTTCGAAACATGAACATCGTGTTGAACGCCATACGCAAACGCTGGAAACTCACCTTGGTTTCCACCTCTCTCATCGCCCTTCTGTTGGGGGCATCTGCCTTTACCGACAGCTACTTCGAGGTGTCGAAAAACCTCGACATCTTCGCCACCCTCTTCCGCGAGGTAAATACATACTACGTAGACGATACCAAACCCGGTGACCTTATGAAAAAGGCCATCGACTCTATGCTCGATAACCTAGATCCTTACACCAACTACATTCCGGAATCGGAGCTGGAAGATTACCGCTATATGATGACCGGACAGTACGGAGGAATTGGCGCCATCATCCGCAAAAAAGGAGACTACGTAGCGGTTGCCGAGCCTTATGAGGGTTTTCCAGCGCAAAAGTCAGGCTTGCAGGCCGGTGACCTTATTTTGGAAATCGATGGCAAAAGCACCAAAGGAAAAAATACCGATGACGTAAGCAAAATATTAAAAGGTTCTCCTAATACCGCTGTTAAGCTCCTCATTGAACGAGAAGGAGAATCCAAGCCTTTGGAAAAGACCATCACCCGCGAAGAAATCAAAATAAAAAACGTGCCTTACTCGGGTTGGGTTGCGCCGGGGGTTGGGTACATTCAACTCAACCAATTCACCGAAGATGCCTCGCGCAATGTGAAAGAAGCTTATGAAAACCTAAAGAAAGAAAACCCGAATGCACAAGGCCTCATCCTCGACCTCAGGGGCAATCCGGGCGGGTTGTTGAACGAAGCAGTGAACCTCTCCAACCTGTTTGTTGACAAGGGCACCGAGGTGGTGAGCACAAAAGGCAAGGTTCAGGAATGGCAAAAAAGTTATAAAGCGCTGAACCCGGCCATAGATCTAAACATTCCCTTGGTGGTGTTGGTGAACCGCGGTTCGGCCTCTGCGTCTGAAATCGTTTCCGGTGCCTTGCAAGATCTCGATCGGGCGGTGGTGATTGGTCAGCGCACCTTCGGAAAAGGATTGGTGCAAACCACCCGCGACCTAACCTACAACGCCAAGCTGAAGGTTACCACCGCCAAATATTACATTCCAAGCGGGCGCTGCATTCAGGCACTCGACTACACCAACCGCAATGAAGATGGCAGCGTAGGAAAAGTTCCGGACTCCCTCATAACCGCTTTTAAAACCCGCAACGGTCGGAAAGTGTATGATGGAGGAGGTGTTAATCCTGATGTACACATCAAAGCAAAGAGTATAAGTAAAATAGCGCAGAGCTTGGAGAACAAAGGGTACATCTTTGATTATGCTACCCTTTACCGCCGCACCCATGCCAGCCTTGTTCCGGCCCAGGAATTTCGTTTGAGTCAGGCAGAGTATCAAGCCTTTGTACAATGGTTGAGCGATAAAACCTACGACTACACCACCGACACGGAGAAAGAGCTGGAAGAGCTCAAGAAAATCGCAAAAGATGAGCAATACCTGTCGCGTATAGAAAAAGAGCTGGAGACCTTGAAGGGCGAGCTGGCCCACAACAAGCAAGAGGATTTGGAAGCCTTTAAAGGCGAAGTATCGAAGCTCCTAGAGGATGAAATCGTCACGCGTTACTATTATCAAAAAGGCCGGATACAGCACAGTCTTTCGGTGGATCAGGAAATTGCCAAAGCCCTGGAAATACTCAAAGACAAAGACAAGCAGCAGGCCATTTTAACCGGGAAATACTCAGAGCCCGAACCAAAAGATTAATTCTTGGCTAGCACATCGAGTATTTGGCAAGGCCGTTGGGTCAAACCCAGTAGCCGTACCGATTGGGCCGAGACCCTCGTAGGTTTTGGAACAGCCGTTGTTTCGATAGGATTGCCTTTAAGCATCTTCCTCATCAGCGTTGGGCAATGGCTCATTGTGCTGGGATGGCTTCTGCACGCAGGCTTGGGCAAGCGCCTTTCTGCAGCCGCGCGCAACCCCATCTGGTGGTGCTTTCTGGGGCTGTTTGGCATTCAGGCCCTTGGCATGGCGTGGTCATCCAATACCGCCTACGGCATCCACGATTTGCGCATGAAGCTGCCCTTGCTGCTGTTGCCCTTGTGTTTGGGTAGCTTTCCAAAACCTTCGATCTGGACACTTGCGTGGTTGTTCCGCTTATTTGTGCTGGCCACGTTCACTTCAACCCTCATATCGTTTGGTTTATACCTTGGCATAGGCGGATTTCAGTGGCACGACATAAGAGCCATTTCTCCTCTCGTTTCGCACATACGCCTGTCGCTCATGATATCCATCTGCATAGGTTGGTTTCTTTATGACGAGAAATATGCTTTTCATAACATTCCAACCTACATAAAATGGTTGGGCACTACTTGGTTCATTGGCTTTCTGTTGATTCTGCAATCCATAACCGGTCTTGCCCTTGTGGCCTTCTTGCTTGTGCTTTGGGCATGCCGCAGCATTTACAGAGGAAAGCGCTGGGGATGGGTTCCGTTGGCCTTCCTCTTGCTGGGTCTTGGGATGATAGGCACCCAAATCTATCAATCGCACCGTGCCTATTTTGCCGATCGCTCTGAGCTGGAGCTGCCTCTTAAGCCCCTAACAGCAAATGGAAGGCCCTATTTACACAACTCTCAAGACCATGCCACCGAAGAGGGCTTTCACGTGGGGTGGTATCAGGCTCCGTTTGAATACGAGCGCGAGTGGGCGAAAAGAAGCAGCATAGACATCGATGGCAAAGATGCGAAGGGACAACACATTCGCTATACCCTGCTTCGCTACCTAACCTCTAAGGGGCTAGCCAAGGACTCTGCCGGTATTTGGGCACTTTCTGCCCAAGACCTTGCATCTGTTGAACGGGGCCAAACCAATGCCTTGCGAGATGAGCACTCAGTGGGAGGACGACTGCGTGCCATTTGGTGGGAGTATCAAAATTTCCGCTTGGGTGGACTCCCCAACGGTCACAGCTTGTTTATGCGCCTCTGGTTTGCCCGCACAGGCTGGAGCATTTGGAAACAACACCCGCTAATCGGAGTGGGTACTGGAGATGTGAACGACGCGTTTCTGGAGGCCTATGCCAAACAGCCCGAGCCCTTGGATCGACCCTTCTGGCTCAGGAGCCACAATCAATGGATTACCCTTGGCGTTGCTCTGGGTTGCGTGGGCGTATTATGCATTGTTCTTATGTATGTCTTTATCGGCTATAGGGCCAACCGCATCAGCCAAGCCTTTGCTCTGCTTCCCATTCTGATATTGTGGTTGTCCTATTTAGCCGAAGACACTTTAGAAACCTCCACCGGGGCGTGTTTGGCAGGCTGGATTCATGGCATTGTATTGATGCTCGATCAAAAAGAGCGCGCCAACACAACTCCCAGTCTAACGAACGAACAGCGCGGTTAACTGTTCGGTAACCTTAGACGCCTCAAATTGAGAGGGGTCGTAGTTTGGGTTGAACGTTGCCTGAGCAACAAGCGCCTTTGAAAAATCTTCCGAAAAATTTTTACTTCCGGCCAGTGAAATACCCAATTTGTTTTCTTTTATAAAATCCGATGCAAATCCATCGGCGCCAATAAAGAAAAATGGCGTTTTCAATGTTCCATACTCAGCAAACTTGGTTATGAGATAGTTCTTGGTCTCTTCAGCCAACAATATCAAACAGAAATCAGCTTGCTTGATTTTCTCAAAAATCAGATTCCCTATGGGCTTATAAACATGAAACACCTTTCTATGGGCCAGAAAATTCTCCAAGAGGTATCCTTCCGATGTATAAAAACTTATGTTCAATCTTTGATAAAGTTCAGGTTTGCTCACCTGCAGATCATCCAAAGCCTGCTTCAGCTCATGCAAGAAAGGATCGGTGCCAACGGAAATGGAGCCACCGTAAACAATCTCAATGGAGTCGCTCGTTTTCGGATGCTCATGAATGCTGGGCAAATCGTCTGGATCGTACACATGGCTCAGCGCCCGAAATGCCTCATGAGGCTTTTCCGGAATGGTGGCTTGAATTTTCTGCAATAAAAAATCATTCGGTGCAACTATCCAATTGAAGCATTCAGCAGCTTCTCTTTGAAGGGCCTTCTCATACGCGAGTCTGCTTTCCGACAGGGATTCCATACCGTAGTTTTTGGCCCCAATCCAAGGATCGCGATAATCGGCGATTAGGTTCAAATCCGGAAACTTCTTTTTGAGCTTCGCTGCATATTCAAACAAATAAAAAGGAGCTCCGGAAACAATAACATTGGGTATTTTTTTTCTTTTTATGAGATCAGAAGATTTCCGTATCAGCTGTTCCTCCCAAAAAACAGCTTCATCGAACATGCGCTTCTTTGAGAACAAGCGGAAATACAAACGCCAAAACTGAAAAACCAATCTGGCCCTCAAGGAAGGCTTGGGACTAAAATCAAAAGGATAAAGTCTGGGCAGAGGATGATGGAAAATGTTGGGTTGGCGTACATCCTCGGTCCACGATGAAACGGCATGGCCTTGTTTGGGTTTGGCATACACCGCGTGTACTTCAACTCCTTTTAGGGCGAGGTACTTGGCAAACTTCGCCCACCTCCTTCCGCCAATACCCGGATTTGGTGGAAAACCATGATTTATAATCAATACTTTCATAGTGCAAACATGATTTATTCCATCGCTTCAATTGCTTGCATGCACCTTTGCTCATCAGACAGAGCATTACCAACTACTCGGTTAATCCAATGCATAATGTTCAAAGTAAGAATAAAAACGGGAGTGCAAGCAGAACAGACGTCGATTTTTTTGAGGAATACATCGAGTGTTGTTGATAAGCGAAAGAATGCTGCGGAACTTGCTTTCACCATTTCATAAAAAAGAGGTACAAGTAGAAAAGCATGAGGAGAGATGATGCCGATGAGTCCATATTCACAGCGGCGCGGAGGTCGAAACCATGGTCCAAATTTTTTCCACAAAACGGTGAAAAGAAAAAGCCTGATCGTTTAAGCGGTCAGGCTTTTCTTTGGTCGGGGTGGCGGGATTTGAACCCACGGCCTCCAGCACCCCATGCTGGCGCGCTACCAGGCTACGCTACACCCCGATTGGGTGGGCAAAGGTAAAAAAAAGGGGCAAAACGGATCGTTGTCTCAAAAAATGCTTTGTCCAATGGGCGTGCGCCGAAAAACTAGCGTTTGATGTAATTCTCGTAACCTCGTGTTTCGCTTTTGAACACCTGATCGGTGGTATCGAAATCGTTCTTTTTGTAGAAGTTGCCAAATCGAAATGCAATCATCTTGTATTCGTCTACGGCCTGACCTTTCTTTATGATGACACGCGTAATCTTGAAATTTGGATACTCCTCTTGCTCCACGGTCATTCCTTCGGGGTATTTGCGAGCCATTTCAGAGAGGTAGGCCTCTCGTTCTTCTCTGGACATCTTGCGGTTGAAACGGGCTTTTGCTTCTTCTTCTGTGAGGGCGCTTCCCTCCTCGGTCTTCTTCTCGCTTGAGGCAACTTCCTGTCCGACCTTTTTATCTTCGGCCTGACTGAGGGCGTCTTCCATTCGTTTGCGGGCTGCGGCTTCTGCTTTGGCTCTGCCTTCTGCATCTGCTTGAGCCTTTTGTGCTGCGGCGGTAGCTGCCATAGCCTGAGCTTCTGCTTTTTGTTTGAGCTGGTTTTGGAGTTCGGCTATACGCAGGGAGTCGGCTTTGGCTTTTGCTGCTTGCTCTTCCTTTTTGCGCTCGGCTGCTTCAAGGGCGGCGCGGAGCATGGCCTCTGCATTGCTGCGTTTGCGTTCTGCCTCCTCCAGGGCTTTTTTCGCTTCTGTCTCAGCACGTTGTTTCGCTGCGGCCTCTTCGCTTGCCCGCAGCTCGGCTTCTGCTTTTGCCTTTGCTTCTGCCTCTGCTTTCTTTTTAAGGGCAGCTTCCAATCGGGCCTTTGCATCTGCCTCTTCCCGTGCTGCAGCATCTGCTTCTGCTTTGGCTTTAGCTTCTGCATCTGCTCTGGCCTTTGCAGACTTGGCTGCGGCTTCTGCTTCTGCCTCTGCCTTTTTCCTGAGAACCTCGTCGATCTTGGCTTGTGCCTTGGCATCCTCTTCTGCCTTTAAGCGTGCTGCATCTGCGGCTTTGCGCTCTTCATCTTTGCGTTGACGTTCGGCCTCATCCTGCTTCTTTTTCAACGATGCCTCGAGAATGGCCCTTGCTTTGTTCTCTGCCTTTTGCCGCTCCAATTCGGCCTCGCGAGCGATGCGTTCTGCCTCAGCCTTTGCTCTTGCATCGGCCTCGGCTTTCTTTTTATACGCTTCATCCAATATGGCCTTGGCTTCTGCCTCAGCTTTGGCGGCCATGGCTTCCTCCTCTTTTGCTCGGCGATCCGAATCCTCCTTTGCTCGCTTTTCGGTCTCCTCCTTGGCTTTTCGCTCCGACTCTGCTTTAGCCATGCTCATCATATAATTCTTCTGTGCATCCAACCGGGCTTTCTCCTTGTTAGCGGCCTCTTCCTTGGCTCGCTTAAGAGCATCGGACTGAGCCTGCTTCTCCGCTTCCGCTGCATTCATTTTGGCTTTCTCTGCTGCTTCGGCCTCAGCTTTGGCGCGTTTCTCTGCAGCCTCGGCATCGCGCTTCGCTTTCTTTTCCGCCTCAACCTTTGCTTTAGCCTCATCTTCTTGACGCTTTATCTCCGCAGCCTCGGCATCACGCTTGGCCTGTGCGGCAGCTTCCTGAGCTTTCTGAGCAGCCACAACAGCATCGCTCTGAGCTTTTACCACTCCACTTAAATACGCCATCTGCCCCTTGCTCTGCTCCTTCTTACGGCGATTCAACTCCGCCTGGAGCTTCTCCAATTGTTCTTTTATCGATTGGGTGTAGGCACGGTCGTAATCAATGTTTTTTTGCAAGGGATAATAATGAAACTTCCCTATGGGATTTTCCAAAATGCTAACGTCCAAGCCCGCAATGATTTTAAATAAATCCACTTCTATGGTGGTAGATTGAACAAATGTTATGTCGTCTGGAATGCCCTCCGTGGAAATGAAGATTTTCTTGGGCGTGAAACCGCTTTTGGAAAAAATCAGCATGTATTGGTTGTCGAGCCTCAACGGGAACTCGAATTTTCCCTCAGGGCCGGTAATCAGTTGGGTTAACTCGCTCCCATTTTGCAAGAGCTTAACCATGGCTCCCTTCAGGGCATTGCCATCTTCGGTAACCAACCCTTTCACCGAAACGCTGGTGGCTTCCTGAGCGAAAATTTGAGGTGGGATGAACATCGGAACCAACATCATCCAAACGAAAAATAATCCGGTAAAGGGCAAAAAAGGAGTAGGAACTTTATGCATGAAAAGGAGGTGCAATTTTAACGGCTACATAATTACGAAACCCCACGGTTTGAGTTGCGCAAATAAGCGAATTTAGAAAGGCTCAAAAGGCCAATCCGTCGATGGTATTTCTTGATTGAGCAAAAAACCATTTGTTTACCCAAAGAATCAAGGTCATTTGGCCGGGGTCTCCAATCGAACGCGCATGCGGATGTCCTGGCTCGGACGATCCTGACTGTTCCTTTCGACTGCAGCAATTTTGTCTATGATTTCCAATCCTTGAACCACTTCGCCGAACACGGTGTAGCCCCCATCCAAGTGTGGAGCACCACCCTCCGTTGAATAGGCCCTGCGCTGTACGTCGGACAGAACAAGGGGCTTAAAACCAGCGGTTTGCGCATTCACCTGCTCCACAACAGCGGCATTTACAATCTGAAGGCTGTCCGAATTTCCCGCTTGTTGCAACCGAACAATTTGATCACGAAGGCCTTTATTCTCAGGCTTGCTTAGGATTTGGTTGTACACACGGTTTTTTTCGGCCATGGTGGATTGCTGCTGTATCCTGCGATCCATCTGATCCAAGTCGCTGAGCTGAAACACCTTTCCATGAACCAGATAGAACTGGCAACCGGAGGAGCGCTTGGTGGGATTTACATCATCGCCAAGCCGAGCTGCAGCCAATGCCCCTTTTTTATGAAACTTTCCGGGTACAATTTCTGCCTCCAAGGTGTATCCGTTCTCCCCATTCCCTAACGGAGTTCCAGCCGGAGCCCTCTTAGACAAGGGATCTCCTCCCTGAATCATAAAATCCTGTATGACACGGTGAAACAGGAGGCTGTCGTAGAAACCCGACTGGGCAAGGCGCAGGAAGTTTCGTCGATGGATAGGAGTTTCCTTGTACAACTTTACTTTTATATCACCGAAGGATGTGTTGATCACCACAAGCGTGTCGGGCGAAGAAACTTGAGCAAAGGTGTTTGTTGCTCCAATGAGGCAGAATGCCAGAAAAAGAATTCGAATCATGTGTGAAGAATGTTGGAAACAAAAAAACAGTAATTTTATGCCACTTCAAAACAGCATGCCCCAAAACGGAAAATCCATTCTTTCTTGTTTAACCATCATTGGCCTGCTCGCGGGTGTGTGTGTTACTTCTTGCGGCACCCCGGATCCCCCTGAAGCCGAAATCACCGTTGTGGATACCCTCGGCAAAGCCATATCAGGAGCCACGGTGCGCATCTCCTCCAAAACTTACAACGCCGCTTCCAACGTAGACGACGTTAAAACCACCGATTTCAAAGGAAAAACCTATCACACGTTTAAGTGGGAAGCCATTCTGGAGGTACAGGCTGCTAAGGGCACCAAAAAAGGACGGGAGTTTATTCAGCTCGAAGTAGACAAGGTGGTGGAAAAGACCATTACCATACGGTAAACCGCTTAAACCTCCTCTACCCACTTCTCGAAATAGTGCACAATGGCCTGGCGCATCAACTGGCTTTGCTGCAGAGGAGACAATCCCGGTAAATGATCGGTTTCTTTAAAATGAGGCCATCCTTCCTCATCCCTTCCCACATACTCGTAATACCCATAAGGCAACAGTAGGGTGCAAATGGCAATGTGCAACACATCCAGCTTTTGATCCTTGGTGAATTTCCGCTTGCTCAACATGCCCAGTTCCTGAACCCCCACCAAAAACAAAATTCCCGGAATGTCCAAAGGCTCGCCATAGGGTTCCGATACTTTTTCTACCGTCCGCTTCCAGCGGGCCTCAAACGCTTCATCCTTCATGGTACAAAGAACGATTGACGGAAGCAGAAAAAAAAACGGGCAGACGTTTTAGCCTGCCCGTTTCAATTGCATTAAGAAAAGATTATTGCTTCACCACACGCTGAACGGCAGTACCGTTGTCGGTGATGATTTGAAGCAAGTAAACCCCTTTGGTGATTCCGGAAAGGTCGATGTTGGTTTTCAAAACACCACCGTTGTTGCGGAAAGATTCGTTGTACACCGATTGACCGGAAAGGTTGGTCAAGCGAATCTGAGCACGCTCTTGCTTGAGGCCTTCAACTTCTACGGTGATCAAATCAGCCGCTGGGTTCGGGTAAACAGAACCGCTGAAGCCTGCACCCTGAAGGGTGGCAAAACCTGTGGTTCCATTCGGAGTAAGGTTGAACTGTGATTCGGTGATGGTAAGACCGTTCAAGAAGGTGTGTTGAACAGGCAATCCGTCATCAATGGTGCTGGTGCGGTTGCGGCTGTCGGTTGAAGTAGCCAAAATCTTGTACGTGCTGTCGTTCTTCAACATGATGTTGGAGAAGTACATCCAAAAGACTTTGCCACCAGTGGCAGCGTCTGCCTTGGTCATGTTCATGGTTGGGGTAACCTTGTTGGTTTCCACATTATAACCCTTCACGAATAAATCGGGGAAGAGGTTCTCTGTACCACCCCAAGTTGCAACATCGGTATCCATCCATCCATAGAACAAACGCTTGCCATCTGTGCTGCGGCTGATCTGCAAACGAGCATCCCATACGTCGTTTCCGGTTGAAGCAGTCCAGTAGCTGCTACCCGCCGAAACAGAGTCGGTTTGCAAGGAATCCAATACAATGGCATCCCATCCATTTGCTGTTGTGAAAACATCAAACAAAATGGATTTTTGAGAGGTCCAGGAATAGAACACGGAGTCAACAGATGCAGTAGATCCCGCACGAACGGAAGTTGCTATGTGGAGGTTATTTTGGTAGTCAACGGTAACGTCCCATCCCTGTCCTGCTGTGAATAAGGGGGATTTTGTGCCCTGGTTGTTGTCGCGCAAACGGCTAACGAGGTTGGTTACGTTGCGGAAATCGGTGTTGGTCATGTGCGTCCAAGTTTGTCCTGCATCGGTAGACTTATAGACAATCGGTCCAAAACCACGTTCAGGAGTAAGGGAGTCTTGTCCGGCCATTACAATGTATCCGGTGTTGCCGTCCTGAGACCAAGCGGTGTGCGTGGTAGAGTAGATGTTACGGGAGCCGTCGGTTGGATCGATGGTAGCGGGGTGTTTGAACAAACGGGTAGACCAGTTGAATTTGTTGTTGGGAGCATCGAAGGTACCGGTGTTCAGAACGCCTCCGATGAAGCCCTGAGCCGCTGCAGTAGTAGCGTTGGCATCAAGGTACTCAGCACCCATAACATAAACTTTTCCGTTGTCGGATGCCTGGAAACCAATGCGGGCAAAATCCTGTTTCTGGCCCGGATTGGTATTGTCCTGAATCACAGAGTCACGAAACTGTCCGTCAAGACGCTGGCTAGAGAAAAAGTTTCCTTGCCAGCTTGCACCCGGGTGCCATGGACCGCTGCCTACATGAAAGGCCTGGTTGGCGGTGGTGTTTCCGGGAGGATTGTAAAGCGTTCCGGAAGGATAGCGGCAAAGGTGAGTCTCATCGCTGATAACGGAACGGGCGGTATCCCATGCAGAACCGCCATCGGTTGAAACGGATACCTGAATGTAGCCTGAGTTACCTGGTCCATCGGCGTTTTTCCGTCGGGTAAAGGCCACCGTGTTGACTTGCTGGTTGGCCGTTAGGCAGTTCGACTCGGCAACCAAGGCCGTAAAAAGGTTGGGCGAGCTTCCAACTGGAATGCGGGTGATGGCCGAGCTGGAAATCAACTGAGGGTTTTGCACCGGAGCCAGGTTCAATTGTGGCGTGGTGATTTGGTTCGGGTCCAATTTTTCGAAACGGCGAGGGTCACGAAATTTTTGCTTTGCAACTGCATTGCGCGGCGTGGTTGCCCAAGCAGAAAGGCCAGTGCCGATTGCGAGGACGAGGAGTACTGATTTTTTCATATTGGAGGATTTGGTTGGTGACAGTTTTGCGGCAAATTTATCTTTTGAAATGGTTCAAACAAACAAGATGTTACACAATCGTTAATTCTTCTTGCCTTGAAGCCAAGCTGAGAGGCAAATAAACCGGAACCACCGTCCGTTATCGGCTTCTGCCGGTGGGAGGCCAGCTAAGGTTTGGGCCAGCTTTTCCGGTGATGCGGCCAAATAAGGACGCAGTTGTTCTGAATTGAGATACGTTTCCCATTTGCTTTTGGTTAACCCATACCACATTTTGTGAGGCGTAACGAACCCCATTTTATCTCGGCGAGCGGTTATGGCTTTGGGCAATATGGGTTGGAGGGCATCACGGAGTAAGGCCTTGCCCCTACCCGCCTCAAAGCGCTCTCTTCCCGAAAGGCTCTCAGCAAAGGCCAACATAGCCGGGCTATCGGAGAATGGGGTACGCGATTCCACCGAAAACCGCATGGAGCAGCGGTCTTCGCATTTCAAATAGCGCTTGAGTGCACCGCGGTGGGTTTCCTCGCGCAGACCCTCAGATAAGTTCATGGGCATTGAGGCATGCCATCGGCTTCTAAAAGCCTCCCGAAAATCTGGGTTTACAAACCTCAGATGAGGAAAGCGTTGAATTAGGGTGTTTTGCAGAAGTCGGCGGTTCTGAATGATGCGATCGATGCCGTGAACCAAAAAGGGTTTATATGCTCCTGCGGGGTGTTGCAGTGCCGCCCAGCCGGTAAGCGGGAAAAGGGGTTTTTGTGCTGCCTGCCCCCAGCCGTACCAAATCAAATGATGTGGGTATCCGCCAAAGAGCTCATCGCCTCCTTGTCCATCCAGCACCACGCGTATGCCGTGTTCTCCAATGCGGCGCATGAGGCTGTATTGGGCGTAGGTGCTGGTAGACCAAATGGGAATGTCCTGGGACCAAACCAAATCGTCGAAATCGTTTACCAGGCCCTCTGCGGTTGGGGTAACGGCGTGGTATTGCGCGTGTGCAGCCTGCGCCACTTCGCGGGCGTAGACGGATTCGTCTATGGGCAAGCCCTCAAAGGCCGCCGTAAAAACAGGGAGTGGAGTGTAAGCGCCCATACTCCGGCGCATGAGGGCCACCAGGGCAGAGCTGTCGAGCCCCCCGCTGAGGCAGCTGCCTACGGGCACATCGGAGCGCAATCGTAAGGTAACGGCTTCTTGCAGCACCTCCAGCAAGGCGGATGCGCGCTGCGGAGTGGGTGCACTGCCTGCTCGATCGGCTACCGAGCCTGGTTCAAAGCGATACCAGGGCATAATCTTGGGCTGATGATCGCGCGCAGAAACGACCAGAGCATCGCCCGGAAAAAGCTCCATTAAACCGTGAAAGAACCCTTCCTCTTCATGCTCCAATCTGCCCGCCACCAAATAATCCCAAACGGCTTCCTGGCGCAAGCGCAGGTCGAAACCCAAGGTGCCTTGCAAGCTGTGCAGGGCTTTCTGCTCCGAGGCAAAGGCAAAACCGGCAGGATGATGTATATAATAAAAAGGCTTTACCCCTAAGCGGTCACGAGCCGCGGTAAGGGTTTGGGTATGGGAGTCGTAGAGGGCGAAGGCAAACATGCCGTCGAAACGGTCTAAGGCTTGCACACCCTCGCGCAACAGCCATTGAAAGGCCACTTCGGCATCGGTTTCTCCTACCCACGCTATGCCTTCGTTGCCCAACTGCTGCTTCAACTCTTTGTAGTTATAAATCTCGCCGTTGAACACAAACCAATAACGCCCACTTGCATCGGCAAAAGGCTGATGCCCGTTGGTGCTGAGGTCGATGATGGAGAGACGGCGATGGAGCAAGGCACCTTGAATGGATGGTGGCGGCTCGCCGGCTATGCGGTGATGAGGCGCAGATGGATGGGGAACGATGCTGGGCGTGGCGGCAGTCCTCAATGGTGTGGCTTCTGTACCTCCAAAAACCACCAGTCCCTCTCCATCGGGGCCGCGGTGCTCCATGATTTTTCCCATGGTCAGGACCTTCTCCACGATGGGCACATCGGTGGGCAACCAACTCAAGTATCCGGCTATTCCACACATGCCTTTAGCTTTTAAAAGGGTGATGAAAACGGAACAAACCGGGCAACCAAACCCGCAGTGGGCGTGCTTCTTCTATATGCAAACGGTGCAAGAGAAAAACCAGTTGAGACAAAAAGGCCAAAGCCGAAGCCAACAGGGCACCGCTCTCGTGCAGGATGGGTATGAGCAACCCGGCAGCCACAAGGTTCACGGCTAAGGCCACCCCACTGCCCGCCGCACAAATATGAAACCGACCCGAACCGGAGAAGTAATGGCTGATGATGGTGGTGAGGGCCAGAAGCCATACAGAAGGTGCATAAAACCGCATGAGCGTAGAAATTCCGTTGAAGCTGTTGCCCAACAGCTGCTCCCACAGTTCAGATGGGATGGCCAGGAGCACCAACAGGCCGAATGCCGCTCCCCACGCGCCCCAGCCCGTCATGCGGTAGGTGGCCATTCTACGCTCGCTTGCCCCGCCGCTGTGCACGGCAAGTTGCGCATACAACACCAAAGAAATGGAGTTATAAACCAAAAGCACAGATTCGGTTAAAGTAACGGCGGTGGTGTAGCACCCCAATTCGGACTTGGTTACGGTGCGGTTGAGTAGATAAAACGTGATGCGGGTAGCTGCCAGATGCGCCAGATTGGCCACAGTTACCCAACCCCCAACCCGCAGCAAACGGGGCAGTGGCAACATATCCGGAGCCCGGGGCACACCATCGGTCCCCAAACTGAGCGAGAGACCGGTAAGCAAGGCCATGGCTCCAAAACCCACCATAAGACTAATCATATAGGCTTCTACATCGTTCCAACCCATACCAAAACAAAACCAGGCGAGGAGCCCGATCTGAAGGGCGTTCTGCACCACCAGCAAGAGATGGGTGTGCACAAGCCTTCCTTTGGCTATAAGCCATTGCTGATGAAACGTGGCCATGCCTTGCAGAAGGGTGATGACCCAGAGTTGAAAGGCAAAACCCGCGGGCAGCATTTCGAGGGCGGCAAACACCGCCGCGCATACCGAAGCTGCAGCCAGCACCCATCCGTAGCCGGTGAGCCAGAGGCGGCGGGGAGAAAAGTGCGCTGCCTCTACCACAAGAGCCGGCCCCACCACCCATTCCGATACCAAGGCTACGGCAGCGGTACATAAGGTGAAAAGCGCCAACACCGCTCTTGCCTCCGCACCCATCTCGTGGGAGGTGATGAGGAGGTTAAGGAGTCCAACAGCCGCTCCAAAAGAACGGGCCAGAAAGGTGAGGCTGATGCGTTTCCAGTTTTTCATAACGCCCTCCCTAATGCCTGTTCGTAGGCGGCCATCAATTGCCGGCCGATCTGCTCCGGAGAGAACCTTTGCCGCAAAGCCACGGAATTTCTCGGCACCATAGGCTCGGGCAGAGTAAGCACGGATTCTATGGCATGCTCTAAGGCATCTTCATCGCCGGGCTCCACCAACAGACCATCGCCTTCTTGCAGCCATTCGGGTATGCCTCCGGTGCGCGTGGCCACCACCGGGAGACCGGCGCCTACCGCCTCGGCCAGCACACACGAAAAGGTCTCGAACCAACTGAACATAACCATGAGGTGGGCAGATGCATACTCCTCTGCAAGGGCTGCCGGGGGCAGGAACCCCAAAAAATGGGCGTGGGCATCGAGTCCTAAACGTTGCGCAACCTGCTGAAGATGAGGGCGCTCTGGATGATCGCCCGCCAGGCGCAACTGTATTTTATAACCTTTTTGTATGAGGCGCTGAACCACCCGCAGCAGGCCGCTTACGTTTTTCTCGTGATCGTTTAAGGCCGATACGTGAAGCAAACGAAATGGAGGTCCGGCTTGTGGCGGCCGGGTGCGCAAGGGAAACGCTGCCCCATCTACCACGTTGGGTACCACGCAAAAGGGTCCGGCTACGCCGCGCTGCCTCATGGCAGAGGCCAGATGCTCCGAAACGGGCAACACCAGAGCGGCCCGAGCCAGGGCCCAGCGGGTGGGCATGCGCACCCAGAGTGGATCGAACCGGCCGTCTTGGGGATAATAACCCGACCACTGTTCCGATATGATAAGAGGAACTTTATAGCGTCTGCTTACCCACCAAGCCAAAACACCCAGGGGAAAAGCAATGTGCAAATGCAACAGGGCGGGCTTGCCGGTTTTTTCTTCCAGTAGGCGAAAGGCCATACGATAGGCCCTTATCCAGCGGGGAAAGCGCAGCAGCAAGGACCAAAACGGAAGGGTGCGCGCACTCCTCTTGTAGGTAACCAAGACCTCGGTGAGGGTGCCTGTGGTGTTGATCTGAACGCGGTAAGGCTCCGACTGATGCACATTGCCACCGGCTACCGCCACACCCACAGGGCCAAAGAGAGATGCCGCAAGGGCTTGGCGACGAATGAACAACCCATGCCCGGGCTTCTCCGGGGTTGGGTACCACCCACTCATCATCCACACCACACGCTGAGCCATGCCCCCTTTGGGGTTGGAATTATTCAAGCCAAGATTGGAAGTAACGGCCATCGTCGATGCGCATGGCCTCTTCGGTTACCATCAACGGTCGGAAGGTATCCACCATCACCGCCAGCTCGTCGGTTTGGGTTTTGCCAATGCTGCGCTCGTATGCACCCGGATGCGGACCGTGCGGTATGCCACCCGGATGGAAAGAGATGTGACCCGGTGCCACGTCGTTGCGGCTCATAAAATCGCCGTCTACATAATACAGCAGTTCGTCGGAATCGATGTTGCTGTGGTTGTAGGGAGCCGGAATGGATTTGGGATGGTAATCGTAGAGGCGGGGACAAAACGAACACACCACAAAGTTGTGGGCCTCAAATTGCTGATGCACCGGTGGGGGCTGATGCACGCGTCCGGTTATAGGTTCAAAATTATGAATGGAAATGCCCCAAGGATAATTGTACCCATCCCAACCTACCACATCAAACGGATGAGAGGCGTACACGAAATCATAGAGCTCTTGTTGCTTTTTGATTTTCATCAGAAACTCCCCTTTCTGATCGAACGTTTCGAGATCCTGCGGAAGCTTAAAATCGCGCTCGCAAAAAGGGGCGTGCTCCAGGTGTTGTCCAACCGAATTTTTGTATCGCTTGGGCGTGAAAATAGGGCTGAAACTCTCTACGATGAACAAGCGGTTATCGGCATCGTTGAAATGGATTTGATAAATCATCCCCCTTGGCACCACAAGATAATCGCCGTATTCAAAAGGGATGTTGCCCAGAAGGGTTTTGAGCACCCCACTGCCCTTGTGCACGAAAATAAGCTCATCGGCATCGGCATTTTTATAATGATAATCCGTTAGGCTGTTCTGGGGTGCAGCCAGAGAAATATGCAAATCGTTGTTGCAAAAAATGGTTTTGCGCGCATCGAGGTAATCGGCTTCGGGCGTAACCTGAAAGCCTTTCAGCCTCAGCGACTTCAACGTCTTGGCGTGGGCAATCTTGGGGGCAACGCTGCGCTGACCGAGGATGGCCTTAACCTGGGTGGGACGGTGTGCGTGATACAGCAGCGAAGATGTACCGTGAAACCCTTCGGTGCCGAAGAGCTGCTCGTAATACAAGTTTCCATCGGGCTTAAAAAAAGTGGTGTGGCGTTTTGGAGGAAGTTGGCCGAGACGGTGGTAGATGGGCATGCGAATGAATTTGAAAACTCAAAATTAGCGTATTTTTGGCAACCACACCTCAAGCCCTCATCCCCCTGGAAATCGTTGTAAACGCGCGTTTGTTGTTGCCCGGAAAGCTCGAGGGCATTGGGCGCTTCACCTATGAAGTGGTGCGGCGCCTTGCGGCAGACCATCCCCAAGATCACTTCTATCTGTTGTTTGACCGGGTGGTGGAATGGCCCGAGTTGGAATTTGATAACGTTACCCCTGTGGTAATGGGTCCTCAGGCGCGGCACCCCCTCTTGTTTTGGTGGTGGTTTGAGCACAGCGTGGGCACGTTTCTGAACCGCATAAAACCCGATGTGTTCTTTTCTCCGGACGGCTACCTCAGCCTTCGCGCCTCCTGCCCGCAACTGGCTGTGATGCACGACCTCAACTTCCGGCATCATCCCGAATACGTGCCTTGGCTGGTGGGCAAATACTACAACCACTTCTTTCCGCGTTTTGCGCGAAAAGCCACGCGCATTGCCACGGTGTCTGAGTATTCTGCCTCCGACATTGCCTCTTCCTACGGCATAGATCACGGGCGCATCGATGTGGTGGGCAACGGTGTGAGCGAGCAATTCATTCCGGTTGCCGAGCCGGTGCGCGCTCAGGTGCGCGTACGCTTCAGCAAGGGGCTTCCCTACTTTTTGTTTGTGGGCTCATTGCATCCGCGCAAAAACCTAGATGGACTGCTGACTGCCTTTGCCCACTTCCGCTCTCAACATCCCGAACCCATAGGGCTCGTTGTGGCCGGTGCTACCTACTTCCTTCCGGCCTCTACCAAGGTTTTGATGGAGCAGCACCCCTATAAACAAGACATTGTATTTACCGGCAGAACATCGGAAACCGATTTGGCCCTGCTGATGGGCAGTGCCCTTGCCTTAACCTACTTTCCGCATTTCGAGGGGTTTGGCATACCCATACTCGAGGCCTTCGCTTGCGGTACACCGGTGGCCTGTTCCAACACCACCTCCATGCCCGAGGTAGCCGGAGATGGGGCCTTGCTGGCCGATCCAAAAAACCCACAGGACATGGCTAGGTGCATGCAGCAGTTGGCCACGGACAGCGGTTTGCGCCAGCGTCTGGTGGAGGCCGGCATGCAACGTCTTAAACACTACCGTTGGGACCTCACCGCAGAGGCGGTCTACCGCAGCCTTTGCCAAACCGCTCAAACAAAGGCCCATGCGTAGCCCCTTGATGCATCTTTTTCCCGACCGCATA
Organism: Flavobacteriales bacterium; assembly: GCA_040374085.1. Lineage (GTDB taxonomy): Bacteria > Bacteroidota > Bacteroidia > UBA4408 > UBA4408 > JBEIVB01. Next base: position 31,774 of record JBEIVB010000015.1, read on the forward strand.
GAGGCCGGTGTTGACGAAGCCGGGCGGGGCTGTTTGGCCGGTCCGGTTGTGGCAGCAGCCATTATTCTTCCCCGGGACTTTCACCACGATTGGCTCAACGACTCCAAGCAGCTCAGCGAAGTCCAGCGGGCAACCCTACGGCCTATATTGGAACAAGAGGCCATAGCCTTTGCTTTTGGCGTGTGCAGCGTGGAGGAAATTGAGCAACTCAACATCCTAAAAGCCTCTCTCTTGGCCATGCACCGGGCCCTGGATGGATTGTCGGTGCGCCCAGAAGCCATTGCGGTAGACGGAAACCGCTTTGTGCCCTACCCCCTTATTCCCCACCAATGCGTGGTGAAAGGCGATGGCAAAGTGTGGAGCATAGCGGCGGCCTCGGTATTGGCCAAAACCCACAGGGATGAAATCATGGAAGCCTTACACCAACAACATCCCGAATATGGTTGGGAGCGCAACAAAGGCTATCCTACCGCTGCCCATCGCCGGGCCATTGCGCGTTTTGGTGCAAACGAATGGCACCGCAAAACCTTTAACCTCTTGGGCGATTAAACGTTTGTGCATTCGGCTCAATCCTCCGTTCTTTGCCTTATGACCATGGCCACCACCCCCACCCCTCCCCTGTTGAGCGTGGTGATACCGTGCTACAACAGTTCGGCTGTGCTGGCCAACAACCTTCCGGTGCTTCTCACCTTTTTATCGGCTCAACCTTATACCTCTGAGGTGGTGGTGGTAGACGATGGAAGTGCCGATGGGAAAGCCCTGGAGGCGGTTTGTGCGCAACACAGCGTTCGGTATTTGTGTCTGCCCGAGAACCGGGGAAAAGGTGCGGCCGTGCGTTTGGGTATGCTGCAGGCCCAAGGCGAAATCCGCCTCTTTACCGATGCCGACATCCCCTATGAAACCGAGGCCATCACTGCCATGTTTCATTACCTTAACGATATGGAATACCACCTCGTGGTGGGCGACCGCAAGCTGCCGGGCAGTGTATACTTTCAGGGCGTGGCCTTTAACCGGGGCATAGGCAGCAAGCTCTTCTCGCGCTTTGTAGGCAACTTTGTGGCCTCCGGATTGTACGACACCCAGTGCGGCATCAAAGCCTTTCGGCGTGAAGTGGCCGAGGACCTATTTGGAGTGGGACGCATCAACGGCTTTGCCTTTGATGTAGAACTCCTGTACCTCGGCCTCAAGCGCAACTACGACATCAAACGCATCCCCGTGAAACTCCGCAGCACCGAAGGCTCGAGCGTTAGCCTGCTGAGGCACAGCCTGGGCATGATGGTAGATGTGGCCAACATCATCCTCAACCACTACCGCCGCCGGTACACCAAAAAGTCATGAAGCGGCACGACCTCTACTGGATCTTGTTGTTGGCGGCAGCTGTGTGCCTGTGCCACCTTCCGGTAGCGTTGGGCAGCTACGCATTGGCCTACGACCAAAACGACGACTTCTTGCCCTGGCGGTATTTTATTGGCGAAGTATTATCAAAAGGCGAATTTCCTTTGTGGAACCCCTATCAAGCTCAGGGCTATCCCATACACGGCGACCCACAAGCCTGTGTATGGTATCCGATTACCTGGGTCTTGAGCCTACTGGGTGGAGGCTACACCCTATCTGACCTTCGCATCGAATACCTTGGGCATTTGCTGATTGGGGCCAGCGGCATGTTTGTCTTTTGCCGGGGCGCGGGCCAGCGCGGGGCATGGGCCGCCTTGGCCGGACTCGCCTACGCCACCAGTGGGGTAGCCGTGGGCAATGCCCAGCACCAGAGCTGGATCATAGGCATGGCCTGGTTGCCTTGGGTGGGCATAGGTACCTTGCACTGGCTCCGGAGGCCAAACACAGCCCGGCTCTGGCTCTTGTGCGGCAGCATGGCCATGATGATTACCGGCGCCTACCCCATGATGACCATTCTGGCTGCTTACGGCATCATAGCATTGGCCTTATACAAATGGCGCAGCTTAGCCTCCATTCGGGCTTGGGGCATTGCCGGACTCGGTTTGATGGGAGTGGTTGCCTTATCCTTGGGAACCTTAGCCTCTACTGCATGGATTTTTGAAGCCTTTGGACGCAACGAAGCTATGCCCTTGGAATTTTGCCAGAGCAATCCCTTCACTCCCCTTTCCTTCATCAGCTTCTTTTATCCTTTTGTTACCACCCTCAGGCCCGATGTTTTTGGTACCGACCTCAGCATGATGAACGGTTTTATAGGCTCTTCCTTATGCCTAGGTATGGCGTGGTTGCTGTTCACCGGCACCACCCGTTCCCAGAAAGCCATCCTATTGGTGAGTCTCCTCTTCTTGGGCGTGAGCCTGGGGCCCGATCTGCCTTTGCGAGGGTGGTCGTATTACCTTTTGCCCGGATTCAACATCTCGCGCTTTCCGGCCCTATTCCGTTTGGGTGCGTTGTTTGGCTTCATCGTTCTGGGCGCCATGGGCTTGGAGCGGGGCTTTTCGGGGCAACATACGCGGCGCATGCACATCCTTCTCGCCCTGTTTTGGAGCCTGCTTGCTTTTTTTGCTTTTGCACTGGCCTTTGCAAAAGGAGCCGACCTCTGGCCCTCGTGGTTTGTGCCCGGCACGGCCCAGCGCGAGACCACCCTGTGGCAGCACGTTGCGGTAGAGGCCTGGAAATATCTGCTGCTGGCATCATGCGCATGGATCTTATATCGCTGGCCGCTGCGCCGTGGCCTGGGTGTGCTGCTGCTTCTGGAGTTTGTCTTAGCCACCCACCTAAACGCGCCTTACACCGAATTCACCCGTGAAGCCACCGATGCCGACATCTCTTCGTGGATGAATCGGCAGCCCAAGCAATGGCCGCTACCGCCGGAAGGGCCGGTTTGGAACAACCGAGATGAGGGCTATGCCTACATCTGCCTTTGGAAAAACCTCAGCAACTACCGCAAAGTGCCGGCTTGGGATGGCTTCAGCTCCTCCTTCTTTCGGCCCGGCACCTTCCTGCCCGACTCCATGCCCAACCGCTTCCGCAGCCGCTTGCGTTGCCCCGAAGCCTTATGGGCGAGCGGATTGGCCTCTGCAGAAGATTGGCGTTCCGACCATGCCTCAACCGACTCCGCTTTCGTGTGGTGCCCACAAACACCTCAACCTCCCCAAGGCCATTCAGCGGGCGACCGGATCGTGTGGCAGCGCTTTGAGCCCCACCTTATGGAACTGATGGTACACAAGCAAACGCCCGGCCTGCTGGTGCTGCAGCAGCATCTCGAGCGCGGGTGGAAGGCTACCGTGGATGGCAAAAATGTTCCCATATTGCCCGTAGACCAGGTGCTGATGGGCATGGAAATTCCGGCAGGACCTCACCGCGTAGTATGGCAATACCGACCCATGCAGTTGGTATGGGTGGGACGCATAGAAGTTGCCGCGTGGTTGCTTTGGCTGGTGCTGGGTTTGCTCTTGCTTAGGAGAACACCTGAGCCAGCACCGACAAACTCTTCGGAGGCATAAACCCGGGCTGGTGGATGACGAGATACCGCATCAACACATCCAAAATTTTATAACGACCTTCTGATGAAAGCAATTTTGGGCGTTCGGGTTCATGAGAGGCCTCCATTAAGTGAGCCAGCAGATGACTCTCCTGCAAACCGAGTGAGTCGGAGCCGGGCGGTTGCCGCTCCTGAAACACCCCTTCGCGCAGATTGAACCACTGCTCTTTGGATTCGCGCGGAGGATGAGGTGCAAAGCCCAGAAAACGGCACAAATCCAGCAGATGGTACACATGCACATCGGCGTGGGGCTTTCCGAGAGCGAGCTCTTCGGCTCGATGCCACAAAAAGGCAAACAAGAGCTCGTTGGGTTCCTCTTCGCGAATGGCCTGGGCCCACACTTCAGCCAAAAAAAAACGGAGTGCGTGCACCACGGCAGCTTCGGGTCCGGAGGGAAAAAGCCATAGGGGCTCTGCCTGCACAAACGTGGCCAGTCCGTTGTTTTTACCCGGTTTCCAGGAAAGAGACAGCCCTTGCAGAGGCTCCCAAAGCGCAGCGCCACCGCCAGACTTACCCCGAACGGTAGAAACAATGCCGTTTATCATACCGTGATGCTCGGTATAACACCGCACCCATCTGCCCCGCTCGCGAAACGGCCTCGTTTGCACCACCAACGCCCGTCCCTCTACCAGCATCATCAGCGAAACATAACCAGCTTGGTGCTGCAGCCCTGGCTGCCATCGGGGTTGGAGGCAAACACAAAATACACCCCAGACTGAAGGTTTTGACC